>JACZRJ010000033.1 GCA_022574795.1 Patescibacteria group bacterium
CAATCGTAAAAGGAGGAGATTCGTCTTCCTCCCTCATTATCGTTACATGACATCAGGCTTAGAAATGCCGAGCAAGCCAAGCACTTTGTCCAATACCGCCCGCGCCGCCAGCACCAACTGCAAACGATGTTGCACCAAGCGTTCGCTGTCAGCCCCCAACACCGGCACATTCTTATAAAACACGTGGACCGAGCGCGCCAAATCATGAGCGTAGTAGGCCAGATCATGAACCTGATAGGTTGTCGCCACCTCAGCTACCACCTCGGAAAAACGATACAATTGTTTCATCAGCGCCAGTTCAGTAGTATGGGTCAGCTCCGCGCGGCTACTAAGCTCAACCGTCTCCCCCACCTTGGTGATCGCTCCCTCTTGCTTGGCTTTGCGTAAAATAGCTTGCAGTCGGACATAGGCATATTGAATGTAGTAGACCGGATTACGCTCGCTCCGCTCCTTGGCCAAATCGAGATCGAAATCCATGTGGGTGCTCAAAGCATGCTGGACCATAAAATAGCGCGCCGCATCATAGCCCACTTCTGCTATCAGCTGATGCGGCGTCACTATCTCCCCGGCCCGCTTCGATAGTTTAACTGTCTTACCATCCCGCACTAACCTCAAAAACTGAGCGGTCTCGAAATGAAGCTTGGCATTATCATTACCCAGCCACTCCATCGCTGCTCGCATACGCGGAACATGTCCAGCGTGATCAGCCCCCAAGAAGGTAAAAATTTCATCATACTGCTGCTTAAACTTGTCCTGATGATAGGCAATGTCCGGCGCAAAATATGAATACTCTCCATTGCTCTTCACGACCACCCGATCCTCATCGTCACCATATTTTGTTGTCTTTAAAAATGAGGCGCCTTCTTTTGTGTAGATGGCTTTTTTCCGTTTGAGCTTCTTGATGATGTCGTCCACCGCGCCGCTCTCGCGCAACTTCCGCTCTGAAGTAAAGACATCAAACTCAATTTTGAGATCAGCCTTAATCGAAGTTTTGATCTCAGATAGCAACAGCTGCATCGCTGCCTTACTCACCTCCGCCACCGTGGCGGCTTCCTTCAAATCTTCTTTGGTGAACTCCTTACCCTTATTCTCAACAAAGGTTTCCGCCACCGTGGCGGCTACTTCCTTAATATATTCCCCCTGGTAGAGCTCCTCAGGATAGGCAATCTTTTTTCCCTGCGCCTGTAAGATTCGACGGAGCACGGACTGGCCCAATTTTACAATCTGCTCACCCGCATCATTAACATAATACTCCCGAGTTACCGCATAACCAGCACACTCCATAACATTACCCAGCGTATCAACCGTAAAGGCAGTTCTGATATTACCCAGCGTTAATGGCCCAGTCGGATTGGCTGAGATAAATTCCAGATTAACCTTTTGGCCTTCACCAACGACGACCCCGCCACATAAATCAGCCTCAACCACATCATCCAATCGCGCCGTTAGCCAACCAGGATTAAGCCGCACATTTAAAAACCCAGGCGCCACGCCTTCCAGCTTCCCCACATACTGGTTCTTCGGCATCTGAGTAATAATCGCCTCCACAATCTCCAACGGCTCCTTTTTCATGCCTTTTGCCAGGCTCAAGGCCACTGGCGAAGCATAATCACCATGTTCATCGTTCTCCGGCCGTTCCACCACAACCGCTGGCAGCTTTTTTTGTTTCGGTAAATCGCCAGCCTTTTGTGCTGCCGCCACCCCTGCAGCGATGTCCTCTATAAGTGCCTGCTTAAGATTAATCATCTAATGCCATGATACAACGAAATGCACCTCGCTAAACAAGAAAGTCTTCCGTAAAAATAGAGTAAAAAAAAGCCGACATCATGTCGGCTAACTACTAAACGATTGTCTGTCAGTAGTCTGTAGTCTTTTTATTTCTTATCCGGCTTTGGGGCCTTCTCTTGAGACACAATCACGCATCTGGACATATCAACATAGCCGAAGGTCAGCCACTCAGAGACATAGCCTCTAATTGTGACAGTCTCCCCGACTTTCAGTTTCTCCAGCTGTGGCTCGGCTTCCTTGTCAAAGTAGGCGCGAAAAATAAACTTGCCTCCCTTAGGCGTTTGAATCGCCAGTTCAGCACAATACACGCCAAGGTTACTGCGACAGGACTTAAGGCTTTGAAGCTCACTCGTAAAGGTAATGACGTGGTGCGACAATTTCCTAAAATCGCTATAGTTAGCCGTGACGCTCATCGTGTTAAAATCGAGGCCAGGTCCATCTCGCAACTGCTGCTCGACTAATTCCTCCGCCTTTTTTTTCGCTACGATGACATCTTGCCGTATCTGCTCTCCCTCTTCAAGACCCTCAGTCACCTCGGCACTAACCAGCTTTAAAGAGCCATATTCTCTCTGGCAAGTACCCGTTATGGTGATGACTAACTTCTTCGCCCGAATGGCAGTTACGGTAGCGGGGTCAAGCTGAGGCAACCCTACACACCGCAGGAATTTTCCTGATTTTGAATCACGAAGAATCCACCCCTGACGACCAACTGACACCAGTAAACCCCTGACAGCTACCCGCTGATTCAAATACTTCTTGTTGAAAGACAGCTCATTCTTGGCTTCGTTGTATAGCTGGCCAACTGTGTCAGCCTGCTTTGCGTCTGGCTGTTTGCCACTCGCCTGACCCTTTGGGTTACGGGGTTTGTCCGTTGACACTGCTAGCCGAGCCAACACCCAGTCTTTATCGGCTTTGCTCAAGACCTTCAAAAGCAGCTGCTGCTTCTCACCGTTTGGCATTTTCACACGAACATTTGTTCCACTCACTTCAATAAATTCAGCAATCACCTGGCGACCTTCTTGGTTTTTCCAAACCCGGAACGACGACCTGGCCTTCTTCAACGACCCTGTCTTTGACTTAATGAAAGTCCAGTCAAGAGCGATAAGTCCTGATACCTTCACGGCTTTCATCTGGCCAGTTTTTTCCATCTTCAGAATCACACAAGATCTATCCATGTTGACGAATTCAGCTCGGCAAGTATGCCTTTTATTCAAACTCGTCCAGGTGCGAACCTCAGCCTTGGCCGTCAGCGTCAGTGTAATGAGCGCCAGAAACACCGCGCTAGTCAGAATTGTGCGGAACATAATCTTCCCTTTCTTTCTGTATCTGGGGGTATTCAATTGTGAAACGAACTAACCAAATTCTACCTTATTATCAGTATATAGAGACAATTGTCAACGGCCAACACTACTTACCATTCATAGTGTCAGCCCGAACTAGCAGCAGACGTCTCTCGTTTGCCCTGCTTTACTGTGAAGACCACCCCGGCGGCGAAGGTGGAGCTTCAAAAAGTCCTCTTACTGAAACCTCAGCGCCGCCTGCCGGGCTCGCTTTATTTCCTCAACCGTTAGTTTGGTACCGTTGGCGCCACGATACATCAACTTTCCTTGATCAGTTGGCGCGTGTTCAAGCTCCAAGATATGACCGATTTCATGAGCCAGCGCTCTAAAATCATGAACCGAAGTATAGTCGCTCACCAACACACTCCGAAGCTGGGTAAAAGCCAGTCCATTGATGCCACCTCCAATAGCCTTCACCAGCAGGACCTGAATAGCTTCGGGATCCTGTCCTGCCAACTGCGCAACGAAAGCCGGAGTATTGTGCGCTAGCAACTGTAACTCCTCGTCCGTTGCCACCACCGCGGCGATCCGCTGAATCTCAAGCTGAACATCAGCCTGCAACCAGATGTTAGCAGCCCGCTCCACCAGCCGGCTCGCGTCTGCTTGTGTTCGCTCCGACCCTTGCTCGCCGCCGACTATAACAAACACCGTAAGCGGCACTCGGAGCGTATCCGCCTGTAGCTGACTGGCAATAATCGGCTGATCAATACGCGCCGGCGTTCGCTGAAAACGAAAATACTGATAAACACCTGATAAATAAAGCAGTCCGCCAATGGTCACGGTGGCGATCAAGCCCCGAGATATCTGCACCCACAGCGGCGTCGGCGGCTCATAATCCTCTGGTAGCTCAGGCTCCATACTAATGTAAGTCTTCAACGCCAGGCCAATTACCGCAATAAAAAAACCCGTGCTTTGCACGGGAGGTTATTCTTTAGGTTGAACTGGTAACTGGCCTGGCTTCAACAATCTCGACTCGGTAGCGATTGATACCTCGCGCGGGCAGCGCTAGTCCCGAACCCCACTGATCACAAATCAAGTCATTGCCTTCGACCACCTGACCAATCACCGTTACCTCGGGAACATCATTATTTGGCCTGCACACAAACCATAAGCCAATTGGGCATGTTTCCAGGTATCTGTCTGGTAATTGATCAGCCGTCGTGATCCTTGAGAATTCTTCCTGAGTGAGTCTCCGGACAGGAAAAGACCTGATGCCCTCTGCCTTTTGTCGCCGCTTCTCTTCGGCAGCCCTGGTTTTCTCCTCACTCGCTCGCCGGTCCTCCCTTTTGAGATCACGGTCCACTGAGATACAAATGCCAAACCAACACAGTCCAAGTACGACGACTACTCCTCCTACAACAACCACAATCTCGATTACTGGGATACTGGCTACCATTTTCAGGCTCCTTTGCTTCGGTTGTAAAAGAACAATGTAATTTTACTGTCGACATCATCAAGCCAGATCAAGACACTGTCAAGATTGTCATCCTCTCTTCCTCATTGAAAATAAAGACAGCCGGAAACTTCACTCCTCCAAGTATCTACCCCGCCAGCCACTCACCTATGCCAAAAAAGTTTGGGCCCACTCAATTTCTCCCTTAATTAGTTTTTTCTTCTTGGCGCGAGTCCAGCTCTTAACTTCCATCTCGCGCTTTCGCGCCGTCGATTGATCTGCTAGCGGCGGCGACACATACGCTAAAGTGAATGGCCCTTGATTAACCGCCATGCGTGAGCCCTTGCCTTTGTTGTGATCTTGAATACGCCTATCCGGTTCGGTAGTAATACCAACGTAATACCGACCAGTGCGAGCTCGAGCGATATATAAGAACCATTGTGACATGACCATAGTGTAGCTCTTGTCCTCTAAAATAACTTTGACACCTCGACATTACTGTGCTGAGATGTCATTCAGTTCCTTGATAAAAAAGAGGTAGCTATTTTTGCTTCGTCGTTGGACTTTTACTACTCCATGAAACCCGACGAACGGAGCAAAACTATGGCCATAGGTACACACCTCGACCTGTTACAAGACATACGGACCTGGAATGCCTGGAGAAGAACCTACCCCTCAGTGTCGCCAGACCTCACCAACGCTGATCTCGCCGGAGCCATCCTCACTGGTGTTGACTTCAGACTAACTGATCTCACTGGAGCCGATCTCAGGCAAGCCAAACTCTTCGATGGCAGCTTGGGCCGCGCCAACTTCACCGGTGCTAAACTCCAAGGAGCCCACCTATTAGGAGCCGACTTCAGCCGGGCTGACTTCACCGGAGTCACGCTAGACCAGATCTGTGCCCACTCCATACTGCCATTTAAGGCAATTAGCAGACAAGCCAGAGACGCCATTGTTCACCAACTCGATCGCATAGTCGTTGATTAGAAAAACGAACCAACGATCTATCTATCCTACAACCCTCCTACCACCCGCCTCGTGCTTCATTGTAAACGGCGGGTTTTCTTTTTTCTCCACGCATTTGACACCTCTAAGTGAGCGTTGTAAATATATGTTGTACCTTGCCAGCCCGTTTAAGAACACTGCAAGCTGCAACGAGAGCCTGCTGGCTCTGCTGCTCATTACCAATCTATGGCTACTAGCTCGTTCCCTTAATTCCTTTGGAGGACAGAAAAATGGACGACAGAAAAATAGACAGCCTGCATGTTCTTATCTTTCTGTCATCCATTTTTCTGTCAACCATTGTTACTCTTTCAACGGGCTTTTATCCTGTCCAACTTTTTTTCTTCCGTCTGACCGATCGAAACCCAAAACGCACTGAAAAACCTTTTTATTAGCGTCCAGAAGTGTTTATAAGCGGTTCCTTTTTTCAAATCCTGTGAACGGTTACCACTGAATGAATCTAGAGAAGAGTGATTCATCTCGGGATTTGTGTATAAATGACAGGTTCGCGCCTGCGTCGAGGTGACGATTTACTGATCCACTCGCTTGCGCTTCGTGCTTGTATTAGGTAGAATCACAT
>JACZRJ010000034.1 GCA_022574795.1 Patescibacteria group bacterium
TGCGCTCTGCTGAGGCGCCCTATCCGTAGGGTTTGCGCCCCACTGAGGTGGGGTTTGCGCTGCGGCTTAGTTGCGACTCAGGGGTTTCGCACCGTTGAGACGGTGTTTGCGCTGCGGCTTAGCTGCAGCTCAAAGTTACTCAAAATAATGTTGCGAACTTCTAAATAGTCACTTACGTGTCTGCTTGAGTAGTGCCGGAGGTGGGAGTCGAACCCACATGAGCAAGGCTCACACGATTTTGAGTCGTGCGCGTATACCAGTTCCGCCACTCCGGCTGATTGATTGTCGTTTGGTGTCAAAAGAGCATTGAATATAGCAGCTTGTGCCTTGCTGCAAGCCTACATTACACTGTAGATACAGTATAATAATTCCTTCACGTATGGCTGAAATATTGGCGGTCGTAAATCAAAAGGGCGGGGTGGGTAAAACTACCACCAGTGTAAATTTGGGTGGCTACTTAGCTCAAGCTGGCCGCCGGACGGTGGTGGTTGATATGGATCCGCAGGCTAATGCTACGGCAGGCTTGGGGATTAAAGTTGCTGAGGGTAGCCCCACGGTGTACGAGATGTTGCTTCAGCAAGTAACCGCGTCAGAGGCACTTAAGGCAACCTATCAGAAAAATCTCAATGCTCTGCCATCAACGCCTGACTTAGTTGGGGCAGCAATTGAGCTGATGGATCAACCTCACCGAGAATATCGCTTGCGACGAGCACTGCGTGATTTACATGAACACTTCGATATGATTTTGATTGATTGTCCGCCCAGTTTGGGGTTACTCACAGTTAACGCCTTAGCGGCAGCCGATCGGGTACTCATTCCCGTCCAATGTGAGTTTTATGCACTGGAAGGATTGAAGCAGCTGTTGCAGACTGTGGAGATGGTCAAACAGCATCTTAATCCCAACATTCAGGTTCTTGGTGCGGTGTTGACGATGTATGATCGCCGCACGGCATTATCTCGCAAAGTAGTTAGGGAAGTGAGGCGCAGTTTTCCAGGACATGTTTTTGATAGTGTCATTCCTCGAAACACCGAGTTAGCTGAGGCCCCACAAACTGGACGGACGATTGTTGATTATGCCAAGCATTCCCGAGGGGCCAAGGCGTATGAGCATTTGTCGGAAGAATTACTAAGTTTGTACAAATGAATGTCTTGGGCAGAGGTCTAGCTTCGTTAATTCCGAAGCGGGGACGAGAGGAGGCTGAGGACCTCATTGAGCAGATGGATAGGGTTGAGGTGCTTGAGGAGGAGCCGAGTAAGGTGCGGGCGCTCAAGCAAGCGCAGGCGCAAGAGGCTGTTAGCCTCAAGGATCCGGTGGAAGAAAATGAAGAAGAAAATCAAGTCGGGCGTCGCGTAGCGGTACGTGATGACGAATTCACTAAGGTCCGGGTGCTCAAGCAAGCGCAGACCGAAGAGATTGTGAGCCCAGAGGCTTCGGTTGAAGAAACCCAGGTGGCGCGCCGAGTTGCGGTTCAGGAGGACGCTGATGATGGAGCGGTGGCTGATCCAGAGGTGAAGCCTGCCCAGACCGATGATGACGAGATAGCAGCACCGACCACGCCGCTGGTTACACCGCTGACTGTTGATTTGAAGACGGGGACACTTCGAGAGGTGGACCTTAAGCCTGCACCGGTAGCCAAGAAGCGCCAGAAGCCGTTAGAGCAAAAAAAAGTTGCTGAGAAGAAGCCGCAACAGACTAGGAAAATCACGCAAAAAAAATCACCAGCGAAGCCCCAAGTAGCTTTAGACGATAAGGAATTGTCTCTCTTCGAGCCAGTCGGCGAGAATTCATTGATGCTGGGTAAGAAGGTTTTGCAGGTTAGGTTGGGTGACATTGAACTCAATCCAAACCAGCCCCGGCGGTATTTTGATAAGGACGAGCTAGCTGAGTTGGCTCAGTCGCTTGATCAGCATGGCTTGCTGCAGCCACTGGTGGTTACCGAGAAAGAGGACGGGACGTACATGCTTATTGCTGGAGAGAGGCGTCTGCGGGCGGCCAAGCAGCTGAAGTGGAAAGCGGTACCTTGTGTTGTCCGTCAAGGTGTAAATACTGGCCGAAGTCGATTGGAGCTGGCGCTAACGGAGAACATTCAGCGAAAGAATTTGTCACCTATTGAGGAAGCCATGGGTTTGCTGCAGTTACACGAGGAATATGGCTTAACGCATGATGAAGTCGGAGATCGGGTGGGCAAGAGCCGAGTATCGGTTACCAACAGTATTCGTTTGTTACAGCTGCCAGCTGAGATTCAGCGCAGCCTGATTGAAGAAAAGATTGCTCCAGGACATGCCCGAGCTATTCTGATGATTCCGGATGAACAGAAGCAGCTACGTTTTCATAAGCATTTGCTTGAGGAGGGCTTAACCGTACGTAAAGCCGAGCATAGAGCACGGCGAATTCAGCGAACCATGCAGCTGACAGATCCGAATCGAATTAAGAAGCGAGGACGACCAGCGCTCGCGATGAAATACGAAGCTCCACTCGAAGATCATTTTGGCCACAATGTCCGAGTTCGTTTTGATCACGTTAAGAATCGTTTTGAGGTTCTATTTATTGCCTACAACGAGACTGAAGCTACTGAGTTAATTGAGAGGCTGCTGGGTCAACGGGAGCTGCCAGACAAAGACGTCGATAGAGACGTCATTGAAGACTGAGATATTGAGGGTAACTGGTAACTGGTAACTGGTAACGTACAAATTACAAATTACAAATTACGAATTACGCGGTCGCAGAGTAGTCACACTCTTTGCTGGAGCAGCGTACAGTGCCCTTAGCGGCGAAAACAATCAGGCTTTGACACTTAGGACAGGTTTCACCCGTTGGCTTGCTCCAGTAGCTGTTCTCGCAATCGGGGTATTGGTTACAGGCGTAAAATGTTCGGCCTTTACGGGAGCGCTTTTCGACAATGTCACCTTTGTTGCACTTAGGGCATTTGGCGCCGGTTAGCTTTTCGATCTTTTTTATGTGCTTGCAGTCAGGATATCCTGAGCAACCCAAGAAGGGGCCATAGCGCCCGCGTTTGAAGACTAAGTCTTGGCCACAGTCCGGACATTTCTCGCCGCTGGCCTCGTCTTGCATAGCTTTTTCTTCGCCAATTGGTTCGGTGTGTTTGCAGTCGGGATAGTTGCTGCAGGCTTTGAACTTACCGAACCTGCCTAGTTTAATAACGAGCTCTTGGCCACAGTCCGGACATTTCTCGCCAGTTTTTTCCTGAGTCAATTTCTCTTTGGAGAGTTCCTTTTCTTTAAGCACAATATTCTTATGAAAGGGTTGATAGAAGGCTTTAATAATATTTCGCCATTCTTTAGTGCCAGAGGCGATTTTGTCTAAATCCTCCTCCATGCTAGCCGTGAACTCGAGATCGACAATGTTAGGGAAATGCTCGATGAGCACATTAGTTACCAGGGTGCCTATCTCAGTGGGAGTGAAGCGTCGATCATCATTCTTTTCGACATACTCGCGTTGCTGAATAGTATCCATGGTAGGAGCATAGGTTGATGGACGGCCAATGCCGTGTTCCTCCAGTGTTTTGACCAAGGTAGCTTCAGAGTAGCGAGCTGGGGGCTGGGTGAAATGTTGATCAGGCTTTAAGGTTTGCAAGTTGAGTTCGTCGCCGGCGGTTAGCTTCGGCAGGACAGTTTCTTTGAAGGCGGCACGTTCGCCGAGAGCTTTGACATAGCCCTCGAACACGACAGTGGTACCAGTCGTTCTAAAGGTGTAGTCGCCAGCGCTGATATCCACGGAAGTTTGCTTCAGCTTGGCGTCGGCCATTTGCGAGCTGATCAGGCGTTGCCAAATCAAGGTGTAGAGCTTGCGCTGATCACTTGATAGGTGCGCCGCGATGTCGGTTGGCGTGCGACCTGGGTTGGTGGGGCGGATAGCCTCATGAGCCTCTTGTGCTCCTTTACTTTTTTTCTTGAAGACACGCGGACTTGGCAGAGCATACTCCTGACCATATTTCTTAGTGATCGTTGCTTTGGCTTTAGTGGTTGCTTCCTGGGCCAAATTAATTGAGTCGGTTCGCATGTAGGTGATAAGTCCGGTAGGTCCGGCCTCGCCTAATTCCACTCCCTCATACAGTTGCTGAGCGAGCAGCATAGTTTTTTTGCTGGAAAAGCCCAGCAGGTTGCCACCGGCTTGTTGCAAAGTACTGGTGGTAAATGGCGGCGGCGGAGTTCTGGTGCGGTCACTGGCTTTAATGTTGGCAACCGTATATTTGGCTCCGCTTAAATCAGCGACGATTTCGTCCATGGCCTGTTTAGAGGTAATACCACGTTTGGTGTAAGACTTACCTTTTTTAGCCAGTAATAGGGCGGTTAAGGGGGTGTCTGATTTAGTGAGTTCGGCAGCAAGTGACCAGTACTCTTCCGATTTAAAGGCTTTAATTTCTTCCTCGCGTTCGACAATTAAACGCATGGCTACTGATTGAACCCGGCCGGCGGATAAACCGCGACGAACTTTACTCCACAGCAATGGAGAGAGTTCATAGCCAACGAGGCGATCTAGTATCCGGCGAGCTTGCTGGGCATCGACTAAGTTGCTGTCGATCTGGCGCGGATTGGTAATTGCTTTGGTTATGGCGGCTTTGGTGATTTCGTCAAAGCTAATTCGGAACGTCTTAACTGATTTAGTTTTTAGAAGTTCTTGCAGGTGCCAGGCAATAGCTTCACCTTCTCGATCTTTATCAGTGGCGAAATATATCTCATCGGCCTTGGCGGCAGCTTTTTTGAGCTCAGCTACTTGCTTGCGGGCATTAGGGGGAATAACGTATTTAGGTTCGAAATTATTTTCCACGTCCACTCCCAAGGTGCTTTTGGGTAGGTCGCGAACATGACCGTAGCTGCTTTTAACGGTATAGCCTTTGCCCAAGTACTTTTGAATAGTCTTGGCTTTAGCTGGCGACTCAACGATGACGAGTTTCATACCACACGATAATAGTTCATACGATAAGCCTGTTGTTTAGCTGGCGTCAAATAAGAATTTATATTTGGAGAGTTACTGTTAGACGGTTGGGGCGTGGGTGGTTCCCTTGACGTACCTCATTCCGCCAACGTTTTCAACTGCGGCGAGGAGCTCAAGTTCAGCTAGTGCCGCGGCAATGTCGGGGGCGGTGAGTTTGGTTTTAGCCGTGATCAGGTCGATATGGAGGGGGCGATCGCCGAGGGTCAGGTAGACCAGGTATTGATGCTTGGTGAGGTTGGCGACCGAAAGTTTAGGCGCGCTCGTGGTCGGGAGCTCGAGATCAAACACGGCCAGTAAATCTGCTGGTTTAAGGATGGGAATGGCTCCTTGGCGGATTAGGTCATTGGTACCAACTGACATTTTGTCGGTAATTTTACCAGGAACAGCACAGACGTCTCGGTTAGCCTCCAGCGCTAAGCGAGCAGTGATCAGCGATCCTGACCTTCTGGTTGCTTGCACAACGAGCGTGGCCTGAGTTAAGCCGGCGATGAGGCGATTTCTCTCCGGGAAGCGAAACTTATCAGCCGGTGTACCAGGGGGATATTCAGCAACGAGCGTGCCGCCGGTAGCGATAATTTCATGCGCCAGGCTGATATGGCGTCGCGGATAGATTGATTCATCATCGATACCGCTACCCAACACAGCAATGGTCGGCTGCTGGTTAGCAGTGCATATTTGGTGGGCTAGAGAATCGATACCATAGGCCAGGCCGGAGACGAGTGGTACGCCGGCCTGCACAATTGGAGGTAGCAGCTTAGCGATGACTTGCTTGCCGTAGTAGGTGGCGGCGCGACTACCGACCACTGCCAGTAGCTGATGATGTTGGAGTAGCTCAAGATTTCCCCTGACGTACAGGTCAGTCGGTGGTTGCGCTATCTCTCGCAGCAGAGGAGGGTAGGCCTCGCTGGTGTCGCTGAGGTGATGAATCTTTTCTGGCATAATAATAGCGTAGCGCGGAATTTAATTTTAGTTAATTGGCTAAACAGATTATTTTGTTTGTAGGGCCTGGCAGAGTCGCGCTACGGTGGCGGGGGTGATGGCCGGTGTTGCCCACACGAGACCGTCTGTGACCTGCCGTATCGAGCCGAGTTGGTCAATTTTTTTCCGGACAGCTTTCGGTTGGCGAGTTGTTATGTTGATTTG
>JACZRJ010000035.1 GCA_022574795.1 Patescibacteria group bacterium
TGGAGAATTCAAATAGACCAAAGCTCAAAGAGTCATTCTGCACGCATACATGGAATATGGATCGATCACAAAGAAAAGCTAGGCTAGTAGAGATGCTGCAATCCAAACAGAACAGGCCGTCAACAGTGACGGCTTTTTTAATGAACTAGAATTGCCGCCTACCCTTCCGTAGCTTTAGTTTAGTACAGGAGGAAGTATAGGATGGGCCCCTTGCCTGTCGGCGAAGCTTTCGTTTAGAAGCCGGACCATTTTTCTTGAGCAATTTCTAGCGCTTGATAGAGCCAACTAAGTCGGCCATTGTATAAGCAGGTCACGCGACCTTATCAGACGTTCTGTCTGATGCCTTGGAAGGTTCTCTTCTCAATTCAAAGGAGACGTTGTCATGAAATTTATTTTGACCCTAAGCTTTGTGTTGGTGGTATTGCCGGGGACCATAGTAGCTCAAAAATCGGTCGTGGACGAAGTAGTTATAATTTCTGGCCGACAACTCCAAGCTATGGACTCACTACCCGATGAGGTGCAAAGTTTTGTGAAGAGTGTCATCCTTACCATCCCACTGTCGTTTCAATCCAGTTATCAATTCAAAGAAAAGACGTTAACAGTCAGCATACGAAGTGATCTAAAACGGCGCCGCTTTAAATTCTTTCGACTACCCGGTCACCTGGCGACGATCAAGGTTGAGCAAGACCATAAGAACAACAGCACAACATATCATTGTGATTTATCCCGCCTTCTTAGCAGACGGTTCGCCGCACCATACCTCAACGGTGCCCTAGAAAATTGGACCTCCTACCGTCGCGACGGAGGGCTTGCCGCCGGAACTATATCGCAGGTACAAAAGGTTGAGTCTAGAAAAAACAGTCGCTATGTGACTGTTAAGCTGTACTTCAAGAAAGCGACCGCCAAATAAGGCGCGTTAATGCCAGCCAAGTAGACTAACATCTTCTCCTTCGAGAAGATTTTTTAATTGATATCATTATCACATTCACGATGAAGCTGGGCCTAGCTACTCGGCCTACACTTTCACTGCTCAATTCGCTAAGCTCAAGGAGCTAGAAATATTATATGACCGTAGAAAAACCACGAATCGCTATTGTGGCGGCGATGTACAACAAAGAAATAATTGAGCCAATGATAAGCACTGCTCAGCGAGACCTCATTAGTTCCCGTGCCACCCTTGTCGAACTAGTAAAGGTGCCTGGCTGTTACGAATTGCCAGTGATAGTAAATGAGCTTCTTGTCCGACCGGAAGTAGACGCGGTCATCGTCTTAGGCTATATCGAAAAAGGGGAAACACTCCATGGGGAAGTCATGGGACATGTTGTGCACCACGCCATGGTTAGGTTAGAGCTAGAACATGGCAAGGCGATAGGCTTGGGTATTATCGGCCCTGGCGCTACCGAGGAACAGGCCCGGGCCCGAATTATTGGCTCTGCTGAGGCTGCTACAAAGGCTGCCCTGCAAAACTCTAAGACGCTTAGCGAGTTGAGAAAATCAAAGAAGTGAAGGTTCCTGACACTTTAATTAGGCAGCTCCTGCCAATCAATCCTACGGTCAAATTGTTTGGCAGCAGCTTCGTCTAAAGCGAGCTGTACCAATTCGCTATCTCAGAACCAATTTTATGAGGGTTGTCTTCCTGGACAAAGTGAATGCCTGGCCCGATATCAATCATTTTTGTATTCGGAAAATTATTCTTTATATACGTGACACCGCGCTCTCTTATCAGTCCTCCTGGATGAGCATAGAAGAAGATTTTTGGAATATCTGATTCAGTTAGCCACCTGCTATAGGCCGCAATTTTTTCATGAACGCCGCTGGGTTTCCCAGCCAGTGGCACTTCCCTTGGCCACACTCTAACCGGTTTTCTGCTTGAGACGGTGGGGTATGGCTTAAGGTAATACTCAAGCTCTTCCTTGCTCAATGTTCTGATAATCGAATCTGGCAGCATTTTCTTCAAAAACATGTTGCCCACGCTAATCATGAGCCAGCCAACAAAAGGAGCTCGCATCATTTTGAATGCCAGGCGATATTTTTTCGGAAGATCACTCCAATCAAAGGGTTTATACATCGCCTCCATGAAGGCAATGCCTTTAATATTGTCTCGATGCTTATTTGCATAATGGAATCCAAGCCCGGAGCCCCAATCATGAATAACCAGCGTAATATTTTTCAAATTCAAAGCTTCAATAAATTTTTCTAGATACTCATAGTGAGCATCAAAAGTATATGAAATATTCGGTTTATCAGATTTTCCCATGCCAATGAGATCAGGGGCAATACATCTGCCCTTAGTTTGTAAATGAGGGATTACGTTTCGCCACAAATAAGAAGACGTCGGATTGCCATGCAGAAAAAGTATTGGGTCTCCTTCACCGACATCAATGTAGTGCATTTTTGACCCTTTGATATCAATAAATTTTGATTCAAATGGAAATTCTGAAGATATTTGTTCTGGCATGAGAAATTAATTAGTCACTAGTAATTAGAAATAATTTATCAAATCAGCCGAACAAATCAAACACATAAAAAAACCGCAGGGACACCGGTGTGTGTACGGCCAAAGGGAACAAAATTAAAAGCCTGATTCATTAACACGAAGCATCTCAAACAACTGCTCGTCAGTAATGTCATCGGAGGACGAATCTAGCAGCTTTGCCGCTATCAGCTCGGAACTGAAACCCACCAGCTTCACGAAGAACAAGAATTGATGTTCTTCCGGTTGATCTCTCCCAAGTGCAAAACGTATCACAGAGTTTTATAAAAGCGTGCTGTACCTCTGGATCCTCGTGTTCTTGCCAGGAATCGCTCGTGTCTCTTCTCCTTTTTTTAGTTTAGAACGTGTACTAATCCCTCCTTCAATAATGGTAGACAAGAAATAAATAAATTCAATGAGTAGTGGGGCAACTCAGCTATTGCTCTCGACCAAGTATCCGTTGCAAGCAATAAGGGTTGGGTTTGGTTCGAATATGTGGTATGTTAACGTAGCCGTGAGGCGATTGTTCGTTAATTATGTTGTACCCTGGCTTAGCCAGACCGAGTCCGACGAAGATGTTGACTCTTATCGCTTCGGCGACACCCCACAAGCAATTTTGTTGATACCGTGTGTGGGGTCTTTTTTTATTTTATATCCAGACTATGTAGCCTTTCTTTATTAAAAGAGCGCTATTGAGCTAAGCAGGTCAGGTTCGTCAAATTACTCTTAGTAAAAAACTCCTACAGCCTGTTCCGAGTAATGCGTACAGACACTTTAAGGGCTGCAAACTAGGCAGTGCAGCTAAAGGACCCGACGCCTTATTTCTTGGTTGGGCTTAACAAAAACTATAAAGTACGGAAGATGAGTAACGCTGCCTAACTGCAGTGCTGTAATGTTCACAATCAAAATCTCCCTGAAGAAAGCCGAGGTGTATCTTGAATACCACATGGGAAAAGGACGGACTACTGTTTGGGACATTGAGCGAAGAAGACCGTGCCAATGGCGGAAAGTGGACGGTAGGGAACCGCTTCCAGAGAAATGAACCAGGTTTTTCAGAAACTGTGCAATACAAGACCTGGGTCGCGCACGCCGACAAGTATCAGCCAGATTCCTATCCCTTCAAGGACAGAACTAACTCTGGACTATGGGAACACGTTATCACCATGCGCGGGATGCTGATTGCCATAGAGAAGGACCGCATCAAAGAAAGGTATTCACGGTTTCATTTGTCGGCAGGAAAATTCGCTGAATTTCCACCAGACTCGATACGCTCTTGGGAACTTCCGTCTAACCAAGAAGAGGCACGTGGCAGCACCGTTCTATGGTCAGGCAAAGGCGTACGCACCGACGAGGGGCTGGGTGGTTTCCTTCACGGCTTCTGCTTTAAGTCCTGGGCGTGGGCTACGGCCTCCGACCGACTCCACCGGACCTTTGCTCAACTCCGCCTCAAGGTGGAATACGTAGAGGTTTTTATCGGCAGCCTCAGGTGTCACTACCGGGGTAATACTAAGCAACTTCAACCAGGAGACTTCGTCTATGTGAAAGCCGGGACCAGGATGCGATTTGAGCCAGAGGGCCAAGAGTCCCGCGGGACTGTTTTGTACTATTAACGAAAATTGTGTACCAGCCGAGACTAACAACCTCGGCTTTTCTTTATAGTAACTATAGAAGTAATCATTCTTGCTTTTCAGGACAACTATACTAATAGCTGAAACGCTAGCAGTGCTATAGTGCAGCTAGATGCTCAGCAGAAAAAAAATATTGGTCCCCACGATCATCGCGGCAATTCTTATCGGAGTGAGCGCCGTCTTGCTCATAGTCGCAGTTAACCAAGACGCCGAGGATGAAAACATAGCGACGTATGATGAGCTCTCGGTTTCGCCCAACCTAGATCATTCGGCAGAAACTCAGGGCAATAACAGAGCACCAGCTGCCCCTCATGAGCTCGAAGTTTCAATCGGCTCAGCTCCTGGTGAACGCCGAGATTTACCCAGCTCAGCCGGCAGCTCTTTCCCGGGGGGAGGGCTAGAGCTTCCCTTCAACACGAGCGACATTGATCAGCAAAATGGCGAGGTGAATCCACTGGGAGTTGTTCGCTTCAGTAAGGATCTAGCAGAGTTTGGCCATTCCGGCATCGATATTCCGCTGACGCAAGGCGCTCCGATATACGCGGTCGCTGACGGCCCCGTTGTCGTATTGAAATCTGCCGGAGATCCCTGGGGTGGACAGGGAATATTTCAGTTGCTCCAATCAGTAAGCGCAGGCGAAGGCTGGGTTTTTGTGTATGAGCACGTAACTCCAGTTGCCGGCATCAAAAATGGTAGTGAATTAAAGACTGGCGACCTGATCGCAACCAAAACTCCACCCGCCCGCTTTACGGCTCACTTTCAACTGTCGGCTGCCTTCAACAATTATGAGTTCACCAGAGGAATGGAATGTTGGGTTGATTCTTTGAGTACCTCAGCGCTAACTAAGCTCAATACCTGGTGGAGTAAATATCTAACTGACAGCACCATGATTAATAGCTGGCGAACTAATACTGAGGAGGGAAAGTTTCCCTTCCGCGGGCTGCTTAACACCGCCCAGTTTCCCAATGGCCCTCAACTCTGCTATTCACCGGGAACAGACGTTAGATAACTCAGCGTCGCTTCACCACTGATGAACATACGAGCTGTAGTATTTGATGTCGGCGGCGTCCTGCATACCAGCAGAGCGGAACACATCGCGCAAGATATCATCAACACCCTAGGTATCTCTCAGGAACAGTATCTCCTGGCCTATGATCAATTAATGCCGCTATTTAACCTCGGCGAGATCACCGAACAGGAATTTTGGCAGCAATTTATTACGCTAACGAAGGCCTCCCAACCTCTACCTACGGAATCCTTGTGGGGAAGAGAGTTCGCTCGTCTGTACCAAGTTAATGACGACGTTTTACACATTGTTGCCAATCTGAAGAACCAGGGACTGACGGTTGCTATCCTCTCCAACACCATCGATCCTCATGCCACAATTAATCGACAGCGTGGCCTCTATGCTCCATTTGAGATTATCATTCTTTCTCACGAAGTTGGCTTGGCTAAACCGGACCCCAAGATATACGAGGTAGCCCAAAAACAACTGCAAGTATCTGCCGCCGAGACAGTCTTTGTTGATGACCGGGAAGAAAATATCACTGCCGCCATCAAACTAGGTATTAATGGAATCTTATTTCAAGATGCTCATCATCTAGTAGCAGACCTGGCAGAGTTAGGCCTTGAAATCTGAATTTCTGAACGTTTCACTTTTTAAAGCGCCATCATGAAAAAACCGCTCCGGGGGAGGTTCTTTTTTATTCTGGCCTAGCGCCGGTCTTAATCTGCTAAGCTGAAATCATGAAGCAGTGTGTATTTAGTTCTCCCAGCTAAGAGAGCTACCTCAATAGCTACATGCCACCAAGATCTCCTAGTCAGCGTTGTCCTTGGCCAGGCAGCGACCTCATGATCAAATATCATGATCAGGAGTGGGGAGTACCACTACACAATGATCGAAAATTATTCGAATTCTTAATTCTCGAGGGAGCACAAGCTGGCCTGAGCTGGGAAACTGTACTCAAGAAGCGCGCAGCGTATCGGCTGGCCTTTGAT
>JACZRJ010000036.1 GCA_022574795.1 Patescibacteria group bacterium
CAGCGATCGAAAGAAACAGCAGATTAATGATGCCCGGTCCAAAGTTTTTTCGGACATGAGCCGTGAGTTAACAGAATACAACCCCGTCATAGTTATAGTTGAGGAAGCCAGGCCTAATCGTTTCCTCACCGGCTTTAACTATCTCAACTTTATTGAGCGAACCCCTGAACTGAGGGCCATGCTAGCTAACTACGAGGCCAGCACGGTTCAATTTAGCTTAAACGGCCTAGATTCCTACCGACTATATTTTCGCCAAGACATTGCAGACAGCCGACCGAAGCTCATAGATTGATTACCGTTGGCCTAACTACCTAGGTATCACCAGGGCTCTGGTACCTCCCGAATGTTTTTTCTGCCTCCGGCTCCTTTTCTTGATCTGGTATGATGTAGCCAGTCAGTGATTAAAAACAAAAAATTGAACGTATGGTTATATCGTCACGCAATCACGAAGCAGGGGATCGGATTAAAGAGTTAAAGCTCACTATCACTGGTAGGGTTCAGGGGGTGTTTTATCGAGTCACAATTTCTAAGCTAGCCAAACAATTAGGCTTAGTAGGTTATACCCGAAATGTACCTGACGGGGCCGTGGAGGTTGTCGCCCAAGGACCAAAACAACATCTGGCCCAGCTCCTCAAGCAGTGCTACGATGGACCGAAGTTGGCCCAAGTCGATCAGATCAACGTTGACTGGCGAGAGCCAACTGAATCATTCGATACCTTTGTCATTAAATAGCTTTCAGCCAGAATCAAGGTGGTTGAAGACCATCAGCTAATGCCGAAAATAATGCTTAAAAAGAAGATCAAAATAATTTTGCTAGAGGATATCAAAGACCGGGGTCAAGCCGGAGACATCGTAACTGTCTCCGATGGCTACGCGCGTAATTTTCTGTTTCCGCAAGGAAAAGCAGCCCTGGCCACACCGGATTCAGAGGACCGGGCCTTGCGGAGCCAACAAGCTTCTGCTCAAACCGCCGAACAAGACCTGACTAAGCTGCAAACCCAAGCCAAGAAACTTGACGGCACCGAGCTAACCCTGACGGCCAAAGTTAAAGAGGGCAGCGAGATCTACGGCAGCATCACACCACTTGTTATAGCCAAAGAGCTAAACAAACAAGCCGGCACCAGCCTCAAAGCCAAAGACATTGCTCTCGATCAGCCAATCACAACCCTGGGTAGCACTGATATTGTTGCTCATTTGTCACCGGAGGTTCAAATAAACCTACGTCTGACAATTGAGCCCGATACAGAAGCTCAAGAAAAAACTGATGACAGCGAGTAGAGAGAACCTACATTCAAGGCAGAGTTTCCAGTACAATTGATCTGATGAATAAGCCAAGTCGAACTTCTGCTTCTGGAGTGAAGTACATATTTGTCACTGGAGGTGTGCTGTCTGGTCTTGGCAAAGGAATTACGGCGGCCTCCATCGGCAACATCCTCAAACGGCGCGGGTTTTCCGTGAACATGCAAAAGTTTGATCAATATATTAACGTTGATGCTGGCACACTCAATCCCGCCGAGCACGGCGAAGTGTTTGTTACCGACGACGGCGCCGAGTGCGATCTCGACCTTGGCCACTACGAACGATTCTTGGACCTTAACCTCACCGGTAAATCATCTGTCATGACCGGTGAAATATATCAAGCAGTTATCGAGCGCGAGCGCCGGGGCGACTATTTAGGCAAAACAGTTCAGGTTATCCCACACGTGACCGACGAAGTAAAAAAACGAGCCTACCAGGGAGCCCAAGCCAATCATTTTGATATTCACATTGTCGAAATAGGTGGCACAGTTGGCGATAACGAGGGCTTCCATTTCATTGAGGCAGCCCGCCAAATGCGGTTAGACCTAGGGGAGGGGAACGTGCTGTATGTCCATGTCGTCTTTCTGCCCCATCTTAAGGCCTCCGATGAGGTAAAAACTAAACCAGCCCAGAACAGCGTACGGGAGCTCCGCAATATCGGTATTCAACCAGATATTCTTATCACGCGAACCGACTACGAAGTACCGGAAGGAATGATCGATAAATTATCGCTGTATACCAACGTCGAACCCGAAGCCATCCTGCCCCTGCTAACAGTGCCGAGTGTCTATCAGGTCCCGCTAATAATGGAAGATAGCAAACTCGATGATGTTATTCTCCGCAAACTATCACTGCAAGCTAACCAACAGGACAACGGCGAGTGGCTAACGTTCGTCAAACACATCCAGGAGGAGAAAGAGTCGGTGACCATCGGCCTGGTCGGCAAATACACTACCATGCTCGACACCTACGCCAGCCTGGTCGAAGCCCTCAAGGCTGCTGCCTGGCAGAACGACCGCGACCTCATTCTGCGCTGGGTTGACGCCGAGGAAATTGAATCTGGTGACGTACCCAAGATGCTGGCCGATGTTTCCGGAATTGTAGTGCCAGGTGGGTTCGGCATCCGCGGCACCGAAGGAAAAATTAAAGCCATTCAATATGCTCGCGAGAATAAGATACCCTTCTTCGGTTTATGCCTGGGCATGCAATTAGCCACCATCGAGTATGCTCGCAATGTCGCCGGGATAAAACAAGCTACCAGCCAAGAATATATTGATGAAGGCGATCTCGATCAGGAACACCTGCGCGATTGTGTTATCCACATCATGGCAGAACAAAAGGTTGTCGATAAAAAAGGTGGCACCATGCGCCTTGGTGGCTGGGATTGTGTCTTGGACCAGCAAAGCTTTTCCTACCAGGCCTACGGCCAGGCTCAGATACGTGAGCGCCACCGGCATCGCTATGAATTCAACAACGATTTTCGTGAGCAGCTAACCAAGGCTGGCCTCAGAATAGCCGGTACGACGCCAGACAAAAAACTGGTCGAGATTATTGAAATACCAAACCACCCCTGGTTCGTTGGCGTCCAATTTCACCCGGAATTTACCTCGCGCCCCCTCAAAGGGCATCCGTTATTTAACGACTTCATCGCCGCCACCATCAAAAAATAGGAGCTTTTTAAAGTTCCTATTTAAAGCAAATGACAATTTTGGTTGCTTAAGGTAATCCCTAAAGTCAGTGATTAGCTTTTCGGATATACGTTGATCAGGGTAGCCTTCTTCAGCTTCCCAGTGAATTTCATCACCTTGCGAGTAGCGAAACTGACAATTCCATCAACCGCAGCGTATAAGGTATCGTCACGGCCGACGCGCACATTGTCTCCAGCTCGATATTTTGAACCTCTTTGGCGAAGGATAATTTGCCCCGCTCTAGCTGGCTGGCCACCATAAATCTTTACACCCAAACGCCTGCCCGCAGAATCTCGGACGTTACTTGTTGATCCACCAGCTTTCTTATGTGCCATAGTTTTAAATAATTTTATTAAGCCTTACTCCACCTGAATAACTCTCGGCCCACCAGGGCATCAGGGCGTGCGTACTTGAGACTGCCTCGAGCGGTTGGAGGATAGACCGTCTGTAATTCCTCAGGAACGAGTTGCTCAAGACTGTACCCGAGATCAGTCACTGAGTCAAGAAATGACTGGGGGAGAGTATGCCAATCATCGCGCCTTCGTTCAGCTCGGTAAGCGGGCAGTGCCATCAATAAAATTCCGGACTTTTTTAGCAGCGGCAACATATTTCTAAAGGCCGACAAGTAAAGTATTGCTAGATTAGTGAACCTGGCGTCAGCCTCAGCAGGGGACAGGGGAGAAGAAATAGGCTCTCCCAAATACGGCTCGGTCACAATTGCATCAATACTCTGATCCAACTTTTCATCAATAGCCTGTTGGATATCGTGCACCGACAGCGCCGGCCGAATACGTGCCTCAACGGAGAAGTGCGACTCCAGCCAAGCCAAATTACTTTGGCTAGCTGCGACCATCTTCTGGCTGATATCGGCGCCTATCATCTGGTGTCCCCAAAGCCAGCCCTCTTGCAACACTGTGCCCATACCACAGAAGGGATCGAGGATTACCTGTGACCCTGTTTCGGGCAGCCGACTAAGCGCCAGGTTAAGCATCATCTGGGCTAACTTAGGCGGGAGCATGCCAACCTGAACATCACGCACTGGTCGCGCCGTATCCCTCAATTCATAGGCTTGAATGTCTTGAATCTGCACCGTCTGGGCTACTTGGTACGATTCCTTGGTTTTAATAATACTAAGCTCTCGATTCGGCGCTCTCGTTAAGGTATTAAAGATAACTTGGGCGGCGTTGAGCTGCCCGCCACCACCCCTAGCCGTCACAAAGCGTAGCGATCGTCCGGCTTCACGAGCCAGTTTTTTAAGCTCTGGACCAAGCGTCGCAGCTTGGCGCCGCGGTATTCCCACCACACTCAAGCCCACCGTCATTTTCTTCTGGGCCATATCCGTACGGTCAAGTATCTGCCAGAGATCCTGGGCAGACGGTTCCTGCGAAAAAGTTCCCCTAACCTCAGCAATGCGATTACTACCACCAAGCCTAGTTAATAAATCCTCAGGCACAACTCCTGATAATGAAACCTCTAGCCTGTCTTCTGCAGCATAAAGAAGTCTCACCTGAAGCTCGGACCGCGCCAGAACTTCCCACGCTTCCACTGCCGAGAGCGTCGGATGAGATCCCAAGAAAAATATGTAGTCGTATGTCACCACCAGAAAGTACCAGGCTTGAGTTACTAATTACAAATTATCAATTACGAATTACTATTAAGATATGGACCTAACTTCGTGGTGGGTGTTGCTCAAGACCAGACGAAACTTGTTTGGCAACATCGCGGTGGGCCTTTTACTCTTTGCCCTCGGCTGGCAGCTGGGTCGAGTGATGTCGCCGTACTATGCCGCGCACCCTATTGTCTTTACCGATCGCTCGACGCCAGCAAGCTCAGGTGGGACGACTGACGAACTTGTTACCTTGCAGCAGGAAGGCGTCGCCGATCGAGTGGCGAAGAAGTCGCCAGCCGTAGCTGCCACGCGCCGACAGACAACTGACACCCAGCCAGTAGGGGAGGAGAGAGCCGCGCAATTCGTTGGCAGTGTAAATTCTGACAAGTACCACCACCTAGACTGCTCAACCTGGGGACGAATAAACGAAGCGAACAGAATCTGGTTTGATTCAGTTGAACAGGCCGAAGCTGCCGGATACCAGCCGACCATATGTACCAAGGAGAAACTGGGGCTGCCGTAAAGCATGGGAGACCATAATATGAAACATCACATTATTTTATAATGTCAAGTAGCGGGGGGAGAAGAGAAGTGCCCAAAAAGGCGCTGAGGGGAGAAGAGATAGTAGGAGTACTAGTAACCACTGGTGGGGGAGATTGATCAGCGAAGCGCCAAGACGGTTTACTATAAAAATGAGAATCAGTAGGCAAGAGTCGAGAGTACGACAACATTGACATACGATCGAAAAACTGTGGAAAACATAAGGGGAAACATACAACGTCGCGAAAGGTACATTGTGCGTCGTATACTCAATTTCTCATTCGTACACCTTCTACCTTCTCTTCTGACTAATACCCGATTATATTCTCATCGTGCTGTTTGGCTTGTCATCATAATTCCTGCCAGGAACTAGGCTACCCCCACTATGCCCTTACTAGATTTTTTAACGACGCTTCAGCTGGCTTACAATGCTCGCGAATCTAATATAGGTCCTAGGACACCTGATTATCAAATAAAGCGAGCGCAGTTGATCACAAGCATTCAGATAAGGATCTGCCTCAGACAGCTGCAACTACCAATAACTGTTTCCACTGCCAGATGTATCTGCTTCACGATATTTTGTGGTACCCCTCAAGCAGTTAAGCAGCCAGTCCTACGATGACTTTAAGGACGCCAGCACCTGGCTGTTGATAGCCCGCTACCGAAAGTAATTCTTGAGAACCAGCCCTCTCTAGCCTCTCTAGATTATTACGTCGCACAACATATTGACAAAAAGGGGTAATTAATATATAATAAAATACAGTACATTATTAAACCAAACGCTCGATTCTCCCACTACTCACTGACACGCAGGT
>JACZRJ010000037.1 GCA_022574795.1 Patescibacteria group bacterium
GGTTGCCAACAGCGCACAGCTATCTTAGCTAAGACAGGATGCCGTGAACCAAGCCTTAACACCAACAGCCAAACCAAGCCCGGCAACCACCGCAATCAGCGCACTGGTCCCTGGCCACCCTGCCACCAACCAAATGAGCGCCACCCCTTGTAGTGCCGTAGTACTCTTGCCCAGCCACCCCAGACTAACGATTGTCTGCCTCTGCCGTAGGGCCACTACGCTCACTGCTATCAAGGAGATATCCTTGGTGGCGATCAAGGCCGCACTAACCGGCACCAGACCTACCGAAATTAGTGTAAATAAGCCTCCAACTATAACCACCCGATCAACCACCTTGTCCAGCACTGAGCCCAATTCAGTGACCTGCCCCAGGCGGCGCGCCAACCAACCGTCAACAATGTCCAGCAGCCAGGCTGCTAGGAACATCACCAAGGCTACTGCCACGTGCTGTCCAACAAGCAACCCTTGAAAGACCCCAAACAACACTAGTCGACCAACCGTAACCAGATTTGGCACTGTGGTGAATCCTAACCCTATCCTATCCGTAGAGCTTGCACCCATGTGATCAGGATTTCGTTTACTCAGGGGCTCTTTACTCTGTTGCGGCTTAGTTGCGACTCAGCCCTAACCGCAGGGTTTCGTTTACTCAGCGCGGACATCAAAAAGGCTATATCAATCTGCGATTCGACGAAGCACCAAGATGCTTTAGTCCTGCCTCAGTCACTACCCGCCCTCGCGGAGTTCTCTTAATAAATCCGCACTGCAACAAGAAAGGCTCAACGACTTCTGCTAGCGTGCGCTCCTCTTCCGCGGTCACGGCTGCTAATGTTTGCAAGCCAACCGGACCGCCATCGAACTGTTTAACCATTGCTGTCAACACCATAAGATCAGTTGCATCAAGCCCCCTATCATCAACCTCTAGCAGCTCAAGTGCCTCACGTACAATCTTGCGAGTAACGGTACGATGCTTGTGTACTTGAGCATAATCGCGAACTCGCTTCAGTAGCCGATTGGCTACCCGGGGAGTATTACGGCAACGCACAGCAATTTCAGTCAGCGCGTCATCATCGGCAATCACCGTCAGCAAATCTGCCGAGCGCTCCAGAATGGTATGCATTTCCTCTTCGCTATAAAAATTAAGGCGATAGGTCATGCCAAATCTGTCCCGCAAAGGAGCGCCGAGCATACCCACCCGGGTGGTGGCTCCAACTAAGGTAAAGTGGGGTAGATCTAAACGAAGAGTTTTAGCTCCAGGCCCTTGCCCCACCACCAAATCAAGCGAAAAATCTTCCATGGCTGGATACAGCACTTCCTCAACGGCTATTTGTAATCGGTGTATCTCATCAATAAATAGCACGTCCCCCGGCTTAAGATTTGTTAAAACTCCGGCCAAGTCAGCAATTTTAGTCAGCGCTGGACCGGCCGTCACCCTAATGTCCGCCTTAAGCTCCCGAGCAATAATTTGCGCTAAGCTAGTTTTACCTAAGCCTGGTGAGCCGGCCAGCAAGACATGCTCTAAAGGCTCTTTTCTCTCCGCCGCCGCCCGCAAGAACACCTGCAGCGACTTTTTTAATTGAGCTTGTCCAATAAACTCTCCCAGTGACCGAGGTCTAAGAGTCCGATCCAATGAAGACTCCTCAGTCGTCTTCGTTGCCGGCACCACGGATGTTTTAGTTTCTTCAATTGCCATCATCATTTTTAAGTATACCAGCTGCTGCCTAGAGCTACATGTCAGATTCTTGTTTTTCTCCAGACCAGGCCTTAAACAGCCCCAGAACAAATCAGCCCAAAACCTCCTTACCTTCCCCCAGACCTGTTGACAGAACCCTCAGGCTCAACCCAGTTCACCGAATACACTGTTGACTGCCGCCAAGAGCCTTGGTACAGTCGCAAGTTCCCTGTGGTTAACTGTAGGCATTGCCTACGAGGTATATGCCAAGATCGGACTGAGTGGTTTTACTCCTGGTGAGTAGTAACGATTCATCTCCTCGACACTTACCTTGTCTTGTCTACAGTTAACTGCAGAGAGGTATTAAAGGTAGGACCGTTTCCTTGAATGGGCGTCAGCGCGCATATCTATTACTATTTTTAGACGCCCAACATGATATCTTCCAAAGAACATCTACCAACTATTATCCTAGCACTAGCTCTGTTGCTCGTACCAGTCGCGATTTGGTTTGAGTCAGCCGAGGCAGACACCTGGCAAGCCCGACTGCTACTGCCCAAACTAGCCCTGGAACCAGATCGCCACACGCCCCGGTTATCCAGCGGCACATTTCTGCCCCCAGAAATCGGGCAAGACCTGACGCTTACTCCCCAAGACAATCCTATTATCATCGCCAAGACCAGCCGTATCCTGCCTGGCGTCACCGTCACGATTCAACCCGGCACGCGCATCTTTGCTCATGAATTCTCCTCGCTGCTCATCGAAGGAACCTTGTCCAGCAACGGCACTGCCCAAAAACCAGTCACCTTCACCTCCAACGAGCGTCATCCCGATAACCAAATCTGGGCTGGCTTGGTCTTCGCTCCAGATAGCCAAAGTCAACTTAGCTACACCGATTTCAGCTACGCTACACCGGCTATTACCTGTCAGCCAGATAGCCAACTAACTGCCAACCACATCACTATTGAATATGCCTCGCTCGGACTATTCACTGAGTCTCCAACCTGCCAGCTAATCAACAGTGTTATTAAGAACGTCCGCGACGGGGTGATCAGCCTTGGCTTCCCGGTGCAATTCACCAACACCAAGGTGTTTGCCCAGCGCCGCTCAATTCGCGAGATTTCTGACCCGGCTGCCCTATACTAGTATTAGGACTGATATGTCAGGACACTCCAAATGGCATCGAATTAAACACCAGAAAGCTGCCACCGACAGCAAGCGCAGTAAACTATTTGGGCGTCTCAGTCAGGACATCAAAGCTGCTGCTCAAGACAGCCCTAATCCGGACAAAAACGCCCGTTTACGAGAAGCCATTGAGCGAGCCCGGGCCGCCAACCTTCCCCAAGCCAACAGTGATCGACTACTTAGTACTTCCAGCGCGGCCACCAAGACAGTTACCTATGAAGGGTATGGACCCGGCGGCGCGGCCTTGCTTATTAATGCCGCCACCGATAACCAAAACCGTACCGTCTCAGAAATTCGCTCCCTGCTAAAAAAACACGGCGGTACCTTAAGCGAGCCCGGCAGCGTCCAGTGGAAATTTAGCCAGCGGGTAATCATTGAAACTGAGCCGCAGCGAAACACTCCGGGAAGTGCCAAACCAGACGACATTGACGTAACCGAATTAGCCGCCATCGACGCTGGCGCTACTGAGATTACTCGCGATGGCAATCGCCTGATCATCATCGTCCCCCCCCAGGCTCAAGACCGCGTTACCAAAGCTCTAGCCCAAACTGGCAGCCAGCTTATTCGCAGTGAGCTGAGCATGACCTCTCCTGTCGATCAACAAATAACTCTAACCGCTGCCTCAGCCAGCCAGCTAACCGACTTATTAGCAGAGCTCGTCAAACACCCTGACATTACCGCCGTCTTCACCGACACCGACCAAAAAATCGTAGCGCCCGATTTGACGAACTGATCTTTTACTAATGTTAAATGTAGCGGGTCGGCAGTAGACTATTGCTATGATCGTTCTCGGCATCGACCCCGGCTTAGCACGAACGGGTTTCGGTATTATTGATACCAACCAGGAGCAGCTGGTTCGCTGTGGCTGTTTAACCACCGAACCAAGTCAGAGTACCGCTGATAGACTCCTGACGATCGGTCAAGATCTCGACACGCTAGTTAAAGCCACCAATCCCAACGTGGCTGTGGTTGAGTCAATTCTCTTCGGCAAAAATGTCAAAACTGCCATGATCACAGCCGAAACCCGCGGCACTATCATCTACGTCCTCCGTCAGCATCATATCGCCGTTCAAAGCCTCACGCCGCTACAAATAAAGTCACGCTTGACAGGGTACGGTGCGGCAGATAAACACCAGGTACAAGAAGTTGTCGCCCGGCGACTACATCTCAAGGAAGCACCACAGCCGGACGATGCCTCTGATGCAGTGGCTGCCGCTTTATGTCTCATCGATGAGCCGCTCAACATCTCGTCTTACTCGCCTTACTCGTCTTACTAAATAACGTCGCTATCAATTGTGATCAGACCCACCACCAAATTAGTACTGGTAGTAACGTCCCTGCTGATCTTAGGCGTGCTCTGGCCGCTGCCAGTAAGCGCCCAGCTCCTCGTGCCGGAGGCCCAAGCACAATCCACCGACCTACAAGCTTCGGCTGGCCCTGGCCGCCAAACACTAACCAACCAGGTTATTTCCTTTGGTGCCGGACAATCAACTGTTCCTGACGCCAACAGTATTAGAGAAATTCGCTGGGACTTTGGTGACAATACCAGCGCCATCGGCGACCAGGTAACCCACGCCTATGCTGACCCAGGCAAATACTTGGTCCGCCTCACTATCATCACTGATTTTGGTTCAAGCGAGGATACCACCGAGATACAGGTCTTCGACCAGGTCCTGCTAGTCATTGCCGACAGCAGCGCCAATCTCGACCAGCTCACACTAAGTCAACAGCAAGCGGCTGATGCTGGCTTACTTTTATTGCCCCTGATTGCCAAAAGCGGCGGCCCAGATGCTCTGGTGGAAGAAGAGCTCACTCAACTACTAGTTAATGCTCAAGAGGAATTCCGCCAAGCCAACCTCATTGTTGCCTGGACCTCCGGCGGTGTCGGGATTAATGTGCTCTCGCGCTTCGCTCAAAACATTAAGCAAAGCGATGAGCTCGCCTTCACCAACTTAGCTGCCTCGACCAAGGGAGTAGTTTTTCTCTCTGAGACGCCCTTTGGCGTCTTGGCGCCAACGGCGCAATCAACCTTCAACCAAATTCGTCCGGCCTTTATTATCTTGACCAGACCAGAGGCACTCTCGCTACTTATCGCCAACCAAACCGCTGAAGAAGCCAAGGACAAGATTATTGCCTCGCCAATTGAATACCGACTGCTGGGCTCTTTTAGCGCCCGAGCAATCTCCGATATCGGTCTAACTAACTTTATGTCCTCGGGCATCAACTATCTAATAAATCAAGGTGTCCCGATCAACAATATCGTTCTCATCCTGATGATCCCAGTGATCGCAACCATCCTGTCGTTTACTCGGCAGGTCATTGGCATTAAGGCCTTCGGCCTAATCACGCCAGCCATGACCACTCTCTCACTCTTAGTGTTAGGACTAATTCCTGGTTTGATTGTATTTATTGTGGTGCTGCTCTCCGGAACCATGACCCGCTTCTTGTTGCGAAAACTACGCTTACTCTATCTCCCGCGCATGGCCCTAGTTTTAACGAGCGCCAGCTTGGCGATTCTGGTTATGCTCGGCTTCGGCGTCGCCGCCGGCCGCACCGCCACCCTCTCTTTCTCAATCTTTCCCATTCTCATTCTCATTATCCTGGCCGAAGAATTTATTGCTGCCCAGTTCTCCCGTAACATCAGAACAGCTCTAACCACGACAGCCTGGACCCTGGCCCTGGCTGTCCTCTGCTACTTCATTGTTAGCTGGCAACTGTTACGCACCACCCTGCTGTCCTACCCCGAAGCAATTCTGCTAGCCATCCCCATTAATATCGCCTTGGGACGATTTTCAGGACTCAGACTAACCGAATACTTTCGCTTTCGCCACCTCCTAAGAATGAATTAGTGGTTTCTGTAAGACTATGGCCGCTATCTCATCACGCAGTTCACGAGGTGTCTTAGGGATGAATGCCCGCACTCTCGAATATTCCTCTCCCGTTAACAGCTCGTGGGCGATCCGC
>JACZRJ010000038.1 GCA_022574795.1 Patescibacteria group bacterium
AGCTTACGGCTGAGGTGCCAAGCAAGATGAGCGACCCGCGTTCAAATGAGCGTCGCTTTAGAAGGGTAAGCAAACTCTTTAGCATGGTTTTTATTATAGCTGTTTCTTAAGTGACTTACGCAGACGAGATGTTAAGATGAGGCCAAAGCTGCCCCATGCCATATTTTGAACTGATCCTAGTTGCTGGCGGATTCATTGTCCTCATCAAAGGGGCAGGTTGGTTGGTTGATGGCGCCTCGTCAATTGCCCGGCGCTTTGGTATCTCCCAATTGATTGTCGGCTTAACCGTGGTCTCCTTTGGCACCTCGAGCCCGGAACTCTTCGTGAATATTCTATCGGCGATTAGGGGTAACACTGATCTGGCTTTGGGCAACATTATTGGCAGTAATATCTCGAACACCTTATTGATTATTGGGATCGCGGCACTGATTTATCCGCTGCGAATTAAAAGAGCGACGGTTTGGCGTGAAATTCCGTTGGGCGTCTTGGCGGGTTTGGTAGTTTTCGTGATGGCCAATGACAAAATCTTAGAAGGGGCAGGAAGCTCAATCATTACCAGAATTGATGGTTTGGTCTTGTTATCGATCTTTGTGATTTTCTTGTATTACGCCTTCATTGCCAATAAGGCCAGTGGCGCCAGCGAGGAGAGTCCGGCTAAGCAGCGTAAACCAATGCTGGCTATCGGTATGGTGGTGGCTGGGTTCATTAGTTTAGCGCTGGGCGGTAAGTTGATCGTAGATGGAGCCATTGGGCTAGCGGCCGGCTGGGACATATCAGAGCGGATGATTGGCTTGACTATCGTGGCAATCGGTACCTCATTGCCAGAGCTAGCTGCCTCAGCCGTGGCAGCCTTTAAGAAAAATGCTGATATTGCGATCGGTAACGTGGTTGGCTCTAATTTATTCAATCTGCTGTTTGTCTTGGCGGCTACTAGCACGATACGGCCTCTGCCAGTATCTCCCGAACTTAATTCCGATATGCTGATCATGATTTTCGCTGCCTTGCTGTTATTTACGGCTGCCTTTACGGGCACAAGGAAACATCTCATCGATCGCAAGGAGGGAGCAGTCTTTCTTGGTATTTATGCGCTGTACATCACCTATCTAATTATTAGTCGTTAGTTGTGGCCATATCTTGCTATACTAAAATTACTTGAAGGAGGTGAGCATTATGGAATTAATTGCCTTAGATCCTGACATGGGCCTGCTGCTGCTACGGTTGGGCCTGGCGTTGATCTTTTTTGTCCATGGTCCGATGAAGTTATGGCATTCACAAGAGATGGGTAAAGAAATGGGTTTGCCTTCCGCCTTGATTTTCTTAGTTGGTTTAATGGAATCCTCAAGTGCGTTGGCGATGTTAGTGGGCTCGTACACGCAATTCGCGGCCTTTATGCTCATTGCTGTCATGCTTGGTGCCATCTATATGAAGACGCAGCAGTGGGGTAAAAAGTTCACCGGAGACGGTGGCTATGAGTTCGACACTATTATTTTGTTGGCAGCATTTACAATAATGCTGGCAGGGCCCGGAGGGTTTGCCTATCCCGTCGGCTAACCTTCATTGAATCTTGACGAGCGCCCCTACGTTCAGCCACACTTCGGGGGTGAGCAGAAGTACTGTCGTTATTGGTATTGTCATTGGCTTGGTTGCACCACTGAGTGTCGGCGCGGCTTATTTTAGTACTGCTAATACGGTGGCGCCAGCGGAGGAAGTTGTTGACGATATTTATGCGGCTGGCCAGCGGATTGATATTCGACATGGCGTGCAGGGTGATGTCTATGCGGTTGGAGATTCGGTGTCGGTAGCTGGCTCGGTAACCGGCGACGTGGTGGTTGGCGGCAACCTGGTGAGCATAGCTGGTATTATTGGCGATGATGTTTTTGCAGGCGGAGATATCGTCGAGCTTAGCTTTGAGAGGGCTGATGATGTTTTTGCAGTTGGTCAGTTTGTCACCCTGAGCGACGCCTCTCGCGTAGAGGGGGATGTGTATGTCGGCGGACAAAATATTGTTCTAGCCGGCCAGGTGGCTGGCTCGGTACGAGCCAGGGGCCCGGAGATAACGATTACGTCATCGGCCACTATTGAGGGTGATTTAATAACCTACGGTGACCAAAAACCAACAATTGAGGAGGGCGCAACGATCAAGGGCACAGTAGAGCATCGGGTGGCGAAGTTTCCTGGGCGAGAACCCGGGGCACGTGATTATATCTTGCGTTGGGTGAGGAGTGTCGTCTCGTGGTTTGTGGCAGCCTTAGTGTTGCTCTATTTGCTACCGAGATTTACTGCGGTGGTGGTTGGCGTGGCCCAACGCCGAACGGGCGCAAGCTTGGGCTTGGGGGTGCTCTGGTTAGCCCTGGTGGTGCCAATACTGGCCCTACTCGCGGTGACAATTGTTGGCCTACCCTTGGTCTTGGTCATAATATTTATGACCGGCACGGTGGTGGCAGCTGGAATAATCTATTCTCATCTGATCTTAGGAACCTGGGTGATGCGTCGCCTGACCAAACAAACTAGCCAGGTGTTGACCTGGCAGCATGCCATTGTTGGTGCTTTTGTCTTGAAGATGATTTCCTTGATACCAGTTATCGGCTGGGTGGTCGTAGTGGTCCTCAGCGTACTGGCGATTGGGGCGGTCTTGTTAGCCCTCAATAGCAAGCTGAGGGTCAGCGGTAGCTCAAAGACAACATAGGCCTGATGACAGACGCTATTGCCACCGGTACCAAGACGCGGGCGCAAGCCTGGGACTTGTTGTGTGAATTTACCACTAATAAAAACTTGCGGAAGCACGGCCTGGCAGTGGAAGCGGCGATGCGAGCCTACGCTGAGCAATTTGAAGGGGAGGCCGAGCTGTGGGGCATGGTGGGACTGTTACACGATTTTGATTACGAAAAATATCCCTCACTGGAAGATCATCCTTATAAAGGTCAGGAAATACTAAAAGAGCGAGGGTATTCGGAAGTCTTGCGGCAAGGCATAATGGCACATGCTCCGCACACCGGCACAGCGCGCTCAACGAAAATGGAAAAAGCTATCTTTGCCGTTGATGAGTTAACCGGCTTCATCGTGGCGATCGCCCTGGTAAAACCAAGTAAGACTTTGGCTGAGGTTGATGTTCCTTCGGTCAAGAAAAAGATGAAGCAAAAAAGTTTTGCGGCAGCTGTTAGCCGCGATGATATTGCCCTGGGCGCCAGTGAGCTGGGCTTTACTTTGGATGAGCACATCCACCACGTGCTGAGCGCAATGCAAGCTATCGCGGTAGAGCTAGACTTGTAAGGCTTGCTGTAAAACTTGTTGGCTGATAGACCCGGGGCGCACCAGGCGAATTTTGCCCTGTTCAATTATGGCGATAGTCGTGGACGGTGCAGCGTTTAGCTCACCACCGTCGAGAATAGCCGCCAACGATAAATCATAGGTCGTACCGGATGATCCAGCGGGATCGACTTCAGCCAGTTGCTTGTCGGGTAGTGGATTGCGGAAGGTCTCGGTTAGACAGGCAATGGACAAACAAGGATCCTGGCCCGATAGATTAGCGCTGGTTGCCGTCAATGGGGCTGGCGCCGCCTCAGCTAGTTTCTGCATGAGGGGATGATCAATAACACGAAGCCCGATTTTTCCAGCTTGGGCTAGGTGAGCTAGACGCGGGCTGGGTGACACCAGTAGCGTCAGGGGTTGGTCTAAGAACTGCTGCAGGATCTTTCTTTCAGAGGCAGTCAATTCTAGAAATTCGTCATAGAGCTGCGCTGGCATGAAGACGGTAAAAGATTTGGTTTTGAGGCGACCCTTAAGGTTCCGCAGGCGCTGCAGAGCATAGCCCTGTAGCGTATCTGCGGCTAAGCCATAGGACGTGCCGGTGGGAAACGCTACAAGTCGTCCAGCGGCTAGATAGCTAGCACACAGTTTCTCGTCTTGCGTAGTGATGAGGTAGGATGACATGCTGAGCTTAGCGTTATGAATTCCGCCTTAAGAAGCAAGATTAGGCTAGCAATACGATACTAGAAAAGACCATGCGTACCTCGACTGTTTTATTTGCTGCGCTAGCTTTGGTGCTCGCCAGTGCCACGGCGGTGACGCTTTGGCGAGTGACAAACTATCAGCTTGAGCTCCCTCGGGATGTGGGCGAAACCGCGAGCTATTTAGGGTTACCGGTCATCGAGGGTGATCAGGATCGAACCTTTCCCGCTAAAAGTGCTTTGGTCTGGGATCTGGAGCGTGACGTCATTTTGTTTGAAGAGAATGGTTTCGATCGGCTCCCGATAGCAAGTTTGACCAAGCTAATGACCGCCATGGTAGCTCTTGATTACGGTTTTGACTGGGATCAACTGGTGACGATTGAGTTGCTCGAATACGTGGACGGAGGGAAATTACTTTTGCATCCTGGTGAGGAAGTAACCATGCGAGATCTGTTCAACGCCGCCTTGGTTGGCTCAGCAAATAATGCCACGCTGGCTCTGGTCCGAACCCTGGGCGTGCCGGAAGAAGAGTTCGTCCAGGCGATGAATCGAAAAGCTATTGAACTGGGCCTGGAACAAACCCACTTTACGGAAGTAACGGGTCTGCTGCCGACAAATGTCTCCACGGCATATGAAGCGGCGCGACTAGCCGGACATGCCTTTACTGCCTATCCCGATATTGCCCAGGCTACTTCGCAGGCTGAATATGTTTTTACTGTGGCCGCAACTGATCGTGAACACACCATTCGTAATACCAACCAGGCCTTGCGAGACGGCCAGGTACAATTGACTGGCAGCAAAACAGGGTACTTGTACGAAGCAGGTTACTGTCTGGTTATTAAAGGATCGGGGAAATACGTTAATCGAGTCGCTATTATTCTTGGCCATGAGAGTGAGCAACGACACTTTTATGACCTGCAACGCTTGTTAGCTTTACCGGTCTCCTAATCTTCGTCGATACGTTCTATACTACAAGAGATATGGTTGAGAGATTACAATCAGAAGAAAAGACCGGCCGTGGGTTTCGGGTGAATATCTATCCGGTCATGTATTGGGGTTTGTTATTTGGTCTGGGGGCCAGTGTGTTGGTCTGGCTCGTGGCGCAGCTGGCACAGTATCTCAGCAATGTGTTGTTGCCAGTTTTTCTGGGCGGGCTCGTCGGCGGTGCCTTTTGGAGTTATTTGCGACAGCGAAATGCTTGGAGTAAAAAGCGTGGTAATAAACAGGTAGCGGCGGACGGGGCGTCGTTTGGGGCGGCGGTACGGGACATTGCCGGGGCCTCGGCCAACTTGATTGATTCAATTGATACCGAACTGGCAGCTGACACAAAGCCGCCGGTAGACAAACAATCGCGCCCGGATAGTGAGCGCGAGACGTAACCATCGCTAGCGTTTTTAAAGCCTTATGGCCTGGCGCTGCTTGGTGTTGCGGTTGCCTGGGGCTTAGGAGCTAGCACCGCGGAGCGGCGGCGGCCAATGCCTCGGTAGGAAATCCCAGCGGCGGCGATACCTTCAGCGTCAAGGGCGTTTTTGCCGTCAATGACTATGTTGATGCCGGCTTGCGCTAGAGCTTCCGGAGTAAGGAGTCGCACTATCTCATCATGGTCGCAGCCCAGCATCACGACGTCGGCTTGGCGTAAAGCTTCAGGTACGGAGCCGATAGTCGAGCGACTCGGTACATAGGGATCAAAGACCTCGAGAGCTACCGGGCTGTCCTGAAGCAGGTCTAGGATGGTAAGCGCTGGGCTCTCGCGGACATCGTCGATATTTTTCTTATAGGCCAACCCCAACAGAGCAACGGTGG
>JACZRJ010000039.1 GCA_022574795.1 Patescibacteria group bacterium
AGCTTTCTCAACGTAGTCATACTACGGTATTTGCAACACCGCACCCCGCTGGGTCGCTCCGCCTGCCTCCATTGCGGCCACTCACTCAGCTGGTGGGAATTAGTACCACTCCTGTCCTATCTCTGGCTCCGGGGGCGTTGTTTCCAGTGCCGCCAACAAATTTCAATTCAGTATCCCGTGGTTGAATTCGCCATGGGCCTAGCGGTAGTTATCTTGACGACGCCTCTTCCCCAAAGCCTGCTGGAAGTCTTACAAACGATTACCACCATTGCCCTGGTCAGCACCCTGCTGGTTTTACTTGTTATCGACGCTCGTTCACTCCTCCTCCCAGATTTCTTTATTGTCACGCTAGCCCTGATTGTGATCTTGCAATATCTGATTGTTTTTGAGCTGGGCACGCCGTTTACCCAGCCTGGTCAGGCCTCAAGTACTCAAGACGCCCTGCTTGGCCTACTCATCGGCGCCGGGTTTTTGGCGACGTTGTGGATAATCACTCGCGGGCAAGGAATCGGACTGGGTGATGTGAAGCTACTGATTCCTCTGGGAGTACTCCTGGGCCTAACCGGGACTATCACCCTGCTGTTTTTCTCTTTCTTGCTTGGCGGTACCTATGGCAGCTGGCTTCTGATCAGAGGGAAAGTCAACATGAAGACGGCCGTACCCTTCGGGCCCTATTTAACTGGCGTAGCCATTATTGTACTTCTGTTCCCAGCTCTACCTACTCAATTTTCGCACCTCTTGTTAGGGTAGGATGTATTAGCAAGCTATGAAAAAACCGCAAGCCATCCAGCGGATTGCCAAATTGCGTGAGGAAATTAATCATCACCGGTATCTCTATCATGTTAAAGATACCCAGGAAATTTCAGATGCTGCTCTCGACAGCCTCAAAAAAGAGTTACATGACCTTGAACAAACCTACCCTGATCTGATTATTGCCACCTCGCCAACACAACGAGTTGGCGGCCAAGCCTTAACGTCCTTCAAGCAAATACCACATAGCACGCGCATGCTCTCGCTCGAAGATGCTTTTTCTACCAAAGAGCTAACGGCCTGGGAAGAGCGCAATCAGAAGATAGTCCCTGGTAAGTACCAGTACTTCGCTGAACTAAAAATTGACGGCCTGGCCGTAGCCCTGATTTACGAGAACGGCGAGCTGATCACCGGAGCCACCCGCGGCGATGGTTCAACTGGTGAAGACGTAACCCACAACCTCAAAACCATCGAGGCCATACCGCTGACGCTGCGAGGCCAACCCCAGGGGAAAATCGAAGTGCGCGGCGAGGTGTATATGCTCAAGAAAGATTTTGAGCAATTAAATGCCCAGCGAGCCAAGCGGGGGGAGAAACTATTTGCCAATCCCCGTAATGTGGCAGCGGGGTCAATCCGTCAGCTAAATCCGGCGATGACAGCCACGCGACCACTCCGCTTTTTTGCCTGGGAAATTACTGCGGGCCTTAGCGCGGCCAACCGCCAACAGGAGTACCAGCAATTACAGGATTTAGGTTTCCCAGTTCCACCAGGGGCTACCGTGTTTTCAAGCCTAGCCGCCGTCGCTGCCTATTTGAAGCAGGCCGAGCTTAGTCGCCTCAGCCAACCCTTTCTAGTGGATGGCGTAGTCCTGAAAATTAATGATCTGAGCCTCTCGCGACGTCTTGGGATTGTTGGCAAAGCACCGCGCGGCTCAATCGCTTTTAAGTTTGCCGCTGAGGAAGCCACCACTGTTGTTGAAGATATTGTCGTGCAAATAGGCCGCACTGGCGTACTGACCCCGGTTGCTCAACTACGCCCGGTGCAAGTGGCCGGCACCACCGTGTCACGAGCGACCCTACACAATGCTGGGGAGGTCGCCCGCAAGGATGTTCGAGTCGGCGACACTGTTGTCATTCACAAAGCTGGCGACATCATCCCTGAGGTCGTAAAAGTATTGCCGAAGCTACGCCCCCGTGGCACCAAGCCATTTACCATGCCAACCAGCTGCCCGGTCTGTCGAGCCAAGGTAGTGCAAGAGCCAGGCGGAGCAGCACATCGCTGCAGCAACCCTAATTGTTTTCCCGTACAACGAGAGCAGATTAGCCATGCCATCGGGCGAAGCGGTTTCGATATTGAGGGTCTGGGTGACAAAATTGTCGAGCAATTGCTGCAAGCGGGATTAATCGAAGATCCCCCTGGGTTGTGGCAGCTAACGGTGGGGGACCTAACTCCTTTGGAGCGGTTTGCTGACAAATCAGCTGATAATCTTATCAAAGAAATAGCCACCCATAAAAAAATCCCCCTGGCCAGATTTCTGGTGGCTTTAAGTATTCCCAATGTCGGCACTGTGACTGCCCAAGACCTAGCTCGCGAGTTCAGGGAGCTGGCGAAGATACAACAGGCTTCTGTTGCCAAACTTGCTGCTGTTGATGGTGTCGGCCAGGTAGTCGCGACCAGCCTTGCCCAGTTCTTTAAGGCTCCCCGAACCATCAAGCTTTTGGACCAGTATCAGCAGGCCGGCATCATAGTGAGCAAGGCTAAATCGGGCGGCCCCTTGGCGGGCCAGACCTTCCTCTTTACCGGCAGTTTGCCCCAGATGACCCGCGACGAGGCCAAGCAACGGATTCAAGCCCTCGGCGGAAAAGTAGCCTCAGCAATCGGGAAGAACGTCAACTATTTGGTGGCCGGAGAAGCTGCTGGTAAGAAAGAGCGCCAGGCCAAGGCCTTGGGACTCAAGATCATTTCACCGCAGCAGTTTGCCCAGATGATTTCTTGATAGTTACCGCCGGCTACCTAATACTTGCTTATATGCCAGACCAAATCTCTCCAGCCGACGTAAAAAAAATGGCCGAGCTGGCTCGGCTCGGTCTGAGCAGCCAAGAACTTAAGCAGGCCACCAAAGATCTACAAAGTATTTTTGAGCATTTCGCAATCATTCAGCAGATCGATACCGACGGTGTGCCCACTACCGACGACATCACCGGCCTAAAAAACGTTGTTCGCACTGACCAGGCGCAGCCCGAGGTACTGAGCCAGACTGATGAGCTGCTTGAGGCTATGCCCGAAACGAAAGACCGACAACTGAAAGTTAAGAAAATATTTGAGTAGGGCAGCTACCCAACATGTCGAAACCACAATCAATCATTGAGGCCCGAGCCGCGCTCGAGTCCGGAGCGCTTACCCCAGCCAGCTTGGTTAAGCAGACGCTTGAGAACATCGATCAGTGGGAAGAGAGCCTCAACGCTTTTATCGAAACCCTGCCGGAAGAAGCCCAGGCCCAAGCAGCCGCTACCAGCCAGCCAGGCCGGCTGGCTGGTATCCCCATAGCGATCAAGGACATTATTTGCACCGTCGAGGGACACACCACGGCCGGTTCAAAAATTCTCCAAAATTTCCAAGCCCTGTTTGACGCTACGGTAGTAAAACGACTCAAGCGCGAAGGAGCTATTATCATCGGCAAAACAAACTGCGATGAGTTTGCCATGGGTGCTTCGAACGAGTATTCCGCCTACGGGCCAGTCAAAAATCCCTGGGACCTATCGCGAGTTCCGGGAGGTAGTAGCGGGGGATCAGCCGCCGCCGTTGCCAGCGGTGAAGTGTTAGCTGCTCTAGGGTCTGATACCGGCGGATCCATTCGTTTACCAGCCAGCTTTTGTGGCGTCGTGGGCTTAAAGCCAACTTATGGCAGAGTCAGTCGTTTTGGTGTCATTGCCTACGCCTCCAGTTTCGATCAAGTCGGACCCATTACCCGCACGGTAAAAGATGCCGCTCTCCTCTTGGAAATACTGGCTGGTCAAGATGACTTCGATGCCACCACCTCTGCTGAACCGGTTGATAGCTACGTTAACGAGTGCGGCCGCGATATTAAAGGATTGACCATTGGCCTACCGCAAGAATACTTCGGGGAAGAGGTACATCACGAGGTCGTCGCAACTGTCTCTAAGGCTATCAAGCAACTTGAGGCTCTCGGGGCCAAGACGAAGAAAATATCTCTACCCCTCATGTCTGCCGCCGTCCCAACCTATTACCTACTAGTAAAGGCGGAAGCCTCCAGTAATCTAGCCAGGTATGATGGTTTACGGTTTGGCCAAGTAGATGTGCCGAGCAAAAAGTTGCTGGAACAGTACCTCCAGACCCGGGGCAAATACTTTGGACCAGAAGTGAAGCGATCTATCTTGATGGGAACCTACGTTCTCTCAGCTGGCTATGGTGAGGCCTGGTACAAACAGGCTAGCCGCGTCCGCACCCTAATCAGACGAGAATTTCAGGCCGCCCTTAAAGACGTCGATATTATCGCCGGACCCGTAGCTGCTGAGGTTGCCTTTCCTCTCGGCAGCAAAGCTGCCGACCCTTTGCAAATGTACTTGGCTGATTTACTAACGGGTCCAGCCAGTGTGGCTGGCCTTCCCGCCATGTCAGTCCCGTGTGGCTTCACTAATGGCCTACCCGTCGGCCTGCAACTAATCGCTCCTCATTTCCAAGAAGAGCTGCTATTTCGCGTAGGCCACGCCTACGAACAAGCTACCGACTGGCACCAGCAACGGCCAAAATTACCCAGCGCCGAAAATAAGTAGCCTATTGTAAGGACTTGAGCAGCGACAAGCCGTGCATGTGAGCAGGCTTTGGGATACCCAGAATATCTAAAATTGTTGGCCCGACGTCGAAAAGTGCACCGATTGGTGCTGACAACAAATTATGTACCTCCCGCTCACTTCGCGCAATGGTGCGGCGCAGCTCCTCTAGGACATAATGAATTGGCACATTATTACTGGTGTGGTCCTTTTCCACCTCGCCTGTTTGAGGATTCAACATTTCTTCGGCGTTGCCGTGATCAGAGGTTACTAACATGGCCCCGCCAACCGCCATCGTCTCCTTATAGAGGCGCTTCAGGCAAATATCCACAAAGGCGCACGCTCTAACTGCTGCTTGATAATCACCGGTATGACCCAACATGTCAGCATTGCCATAGTTGATGAAATATACCTCGTACCGCTTCGCCCCCAGGGCCGCTAAGATTTGATTAGTAATTTCCTCGGCTTTCAGGCGCGGCGCGGCGGCGAAGTTGGCGATGGTCAACGAGGGAATATGAATACGATCTTCTCGTGGATAAGGCTCGATATTCCCGCCGTTCAGATAGTAGGTCAAATGAGCGTACTTCTCTGATTCAGTAATGTGCAGCTGAGACAGCCCGGCGTCGGACAACACTTTGGCCAAGGGCTCCTTGGCCCGCTCTTGCTCGAAGGCCGCCGCCGGCAAAGCCGGGTCATATCTGGTAAAGGCAGCCAGAAACAAATTAGATAATCGTTGACGCTTAAAACCAATAAATTTTTCTGCCACCAGCGCCAGCGCCAGCTGCCGGGCACGATCAGGCCGAAAATTGAAGAAGATTACTGCATCGTTAGCGGCAATATTTCCCAGGGGCATTCCACCCTGAGTGATTGCGGTTACTGGGATATGTTCATCATCAAGCCCCTGATCATAAGCCGATCTAATTGCTTCCTCGGCAGTTGGCGCACCGGCCACGGGTTGCCCTCCTACCAACATCTCATAGACGCGCCTAGTACGCTCCCAGTTATTGTTCCGGTCCATAGCGTAAAACCGGCCACTGATCGAGGCAATCTGACCAACTCCATATTTTTTGAGTGCCGTCTCTACTTGCTTAAGGTAGGTCAGAGCGCCTTGTGGCGGCGAGTCCCGTCCGTCAGTAAACAAATGCAACCACACTTAACTGGACATCTGTGCTTGCTTGACCAGCTTCAACAAGTCCAAAAAAT
>JACZRJ010000040.1 GCA_022574795.1 Patescibacteria group bacterium
GGATCGTATGCCGCGCACTGGCTGAGGTAGTAGCCCCAGCGCGATGTCTCGGTTGTCTTAGGGAGGGAGTTTGGTTATGTGCTGATTGTAGAGACAAGCGAAAGAATTTTGAGCAGGCCTGCATAGTCTGCCGGCGAAAAAGTGTCAGAGGACTTACCCATGATGCCTGCCAACAAAAAACGGCCTTAACTGGCCATCTGGCAGCTGGTGCCTATCATGATCCGGCGCTGAGGCGGGGTGTTCACTGGCTTAAATTTAAGAGCGTACGAGCGGTTGCTCCCGCTTTGGCGAGTTTAGTAATTCCCTATCTTAATACTATTGCGCCACTGGCACAGTTGAGGATAGAGGCAGAGCTGGTACCTATTCCGTTGCATCGTCGGCGTGAATCTGCCCGTGGTTTTAATCAAAGCGAGGTGCTGGCTCAGAGTATCGCTACAATTACTGGCTTGCCGGTGAGAGACCGGCTGCTCAGGTGTCGAGCGACGTGGGCTCAAGCCAGGCTGCCAGAGAAGCTCCGTCAGGAAAATCTCGCCGGGGCCCTGACGCTGGCGCCTGAGGCTACCATGGTTGGTGCGTTAGCGCAGACGCTCATCCTGATCGACGACGTGGCCACCAGCGGCTCAACTCTAACTGCAGCGGCTCGGGTGCTAAAGGACCACGGGGCCGGTAGCATTTGGGCAGTGACGATAGCCCGTGGCTAAGAGGAATTTTTGCTGCTGTTCTCCGTCTGCTTCAAAAGATCTCGGACGTTTGTGAGGTGAGGTTTCCTACTGCTCGGTGCCAGCATCAGAGCTGTCCGCATCAGGCGAGGGAGATGCATCTTGTCTGACACTGAAGGGTGCTACGTCGAGCACGATATTACGCTCAGGGTCGTAGAGCAGGGCCCGGTTACCGGTTAATATTAGATAATCACCATCCTTCGCTACATTGAAAAACTCATTGGCTGCTTTGAGTTGCTCAATATCGTTAATCCTGGCCACTAGCGGCTGCGGTGTTAGCGGAAGATCAATGAGCGCATTTACTTTAGCAAGTATTTCATTGGTAACCACCGCATCACTTGCCTCGCTGGCAGCTTTAAGTTCCTCAAGTTGTTTGACAGTATTTTCAAGCTGCTGCGCAGTACTGCGCCGATTCTGTTCAGAGGAGATAAACAAGCCTACCGCAATGACGACGGCCACTGTTAGAATGATATGCCAGAGCTTTTTCTTGCTCGGTTTGCGCTGGCTTGATTTCTCCTTGGGGCTGGTTCCGGACCCAGCAGCGGGTGCGGACGAGGATGACGTTGAGCTGGTGGATGATGAAGAAGTGGCTGGCGATGTATCGGTCATATTTTTTAGTTATTAAAGTTTAATTAACGATAACAGGTAAACACAGTACGTACACTGATTACTTATAATTGATCAGCTCCAAGAATAATCAAGACGTCGGCTTCTCCAGCTAATTCACCGGTTGGTAGATCGCTAAGGGTTAAACCCAGCGCAATGGCGAGTTTTTGGGCGGTCGATTGCTTGGTCAGATTCACGACTACGATAACAGTTTCCGCATAATCGTCCTGAGCGGCATTGTCGCGAGCTATCACTTCGACTTGCTCAATTGCACTGAGCAATTTCGGCTCAAAGTCATAGGTCAGCCCCTGCTTGGGTGTGCCATTTCGCAGCACGACCGCCAAGGGTTCAGTTTCTTCAGCTGGCTCTGGCGTTGGCGAGCTTTCCGATGGCTCTTCTTCGCCCTCGCTGGTGGAGACCGAAGGTATCTCTTGGCTCGTTCCTTCAATATTCACCGGGGCGAGATTAATAAGTTTCTGGGTGCTGGGACGATAGAGGAAGGCTTTTTTGGCTTGCTGATACATCAGTACCTTGTCGCCGTTCTGTGCATTCGCAAAAAAATCCTTGTTTTCAGTTAGCTCCTTTATATCAGTAATCGTTGATAAAGTTGGTAACTCACCCTCTGGTAACAGTACAATTTCTGATAATTCCCTCACAGTTTTCTCAATCTCATCCCGCGAAATTGTCTGATCTTGTTCGCCAGCAGGGCTCTGTCCGACTAATTTTTCCGCCTGCTGCCATTGCACATAGAAAAATATCGCGACTCCCACAGCTATAACTGAAGGTAAGAACCAGGCAATGATTTTGATCATTTTCCCCAGTATGATTCGCCTCGGTGGTAACGTTGTTGTTTCATCAGGCATTTGCATAGTAGTAAATTGTAGCATTGAGCTTTTTCCTCGTATAGACAATGGCTAATCAATGTCTATACAAATGCTAGAAAAATGGCTTAACAAAGCAAGCATAACTTGTTCATCTTGAAGAACTTTTGCCCCGCAGCTCTTTACTCCTCACCCACTGCAACTACCAGCCGCACCAGTCCACTCAAAGCACTGCTCCGCCTCACTAGAAAAGTAATTGCCGTGCCGCATTTCATCTTCGGTCAACCTCCACCAATCTAGTGAGCGGTAATGCGGGCGACTTTTTTAGCATTTCGTTATCCTTATTAGTAGTTTCTATACACTCAATTAAGTATACAGTCAGGTATGGGCAGCAAACAACACACAATCGCTATAGCTTTTACCGCCAAGACTATCTTTCTCGCGGCGATTCTTCTAGTCGGCTATTACTTCGGATGGCTCAGGCCTCAGTTGGCACTCCCGAAGGCTCTGATTGAAGCGCAAACGCAGCTGGCACAACATCATGCCATGCTCCTCCAAAATCGCCTGGCACTCACGGAACTCACACGGCTTGATTCCACCTCTGCCAATGTTCACCAGGAAAAGGGGAAACTGTTGGCAACACTGGAACGGACAAATGATGAAGGGCTCAACGCGCTGAACAATCTGCCAGCTCTGCCGAGAATCGCTGGCACCCCGACAACCTCCCTAAATTTTCTCAATAACGATCTGGGTCAGACCATCCCCACCCTTGTCGAAAAACATCGGTCGATCCTCCACAGTCAACAAGAGCTCCTGACAAAATTCAAGAACATCGACACTGCCCTCGCCAACGTGTTTCGATACAACCCAGAGCTGGACCTTGGCAGACTGGATCTCAGAAACGATCAAGAGGAGCTCTTGAAACGCGCGAAAGTGGCACAAAAAGGCCTTAGCGCCATCTTAGACAACCTTACAGGGTTGGGTCTCCAGTTTCCTGATGTCGCAAACGTCATGCAAGGAATACAAAACTTATCGGCTGTGCTTGATGAACTCACCGGTCACATCGAATCCGGCAATACCCAACAAGCCGCAGAGGCCAGAACGACGTTTATTAGCCAGTTCGCTGAACTCAAAGCCCTAGCCCTCAGCGCCGAACTCGCCCTCATCACATCAGACGCTTCCGTCGCCCTGCTCACAAAGCAAACAAACCTGATCCTGGAGTACGACTTCCGGCTGAAGCAAACCCGTGCCCATCTTTCCAACCTCGCCAGATAATCCCGAATTACTGATTACTGATTTCCGGCTCCGTTGCCTCAATTGTTTCTTCGAGAGGCAGTTCCTCCGTCGATTCAGGTGTGAGTTCCGGACTCGGCGTCGGCTCGGTGAGTGGCTCCCCCGTGAGCTCCTCACGAATGTCTCCTTCAGTGACTGTGAGTGGCTGCTCGAGGGGTAGGGGCGAGGGTGACGGCGTGACGATCGGCTCTGGCCTGCCCGCCGTAGCCTCCAGCGAAGGCTGGGCGGAGGTGGGCGATGATTCTACAACCTCGGCTGCCACCACCGGGACCGTTGACCGTCCCTGGTCAAAGGCGTCCACGCCAAGAACAACCTGACCATCAATAAACCGCGGATGTTTTGCCGCTATGCCTCGGCCGACTTCCTCAATCGATCCGCTGCTGATCGTGTATTTCTCCGCTCGCCATGTACCATCTACACCTTTCCGCGCGAAGACAATCTGATCTCCCTCAATATCCGCATTGACGGACACATCCCCCGCCGTGACCTGGCGCACGGAGGTCCCATCAAACAGGAAGATCTGCCAGGCATCGTCAACCCACCCTTCCCAAACGACTTGACCATTTCTTGCTACTTTGGGATTGGCATTGTTACTCGAACCTGAAAGCTGAATAGTTGTAACCGTGGGAATGTGATAAACAAAAGTGTTGTCACCCCCAGCACCTGAATTTCTACGATAGACAACATATTCTCCGGCACTAGCTGGCGAAGTTGCATTTAGATTTCCTTCAGTAACATAAGTCTTTTCTCCTTCAAAAACATAGTAAACCTGATGATAGCCGTTGACCACCTCGCTACCTACCTCAACATCGTTCGCCACCAAATACTGCGCCAGATTCGCCTGCTCCCCAATGATCTGAGCAAAAGTCGGGCGAACTAAAACAAAAAGCAACCAACTAATAATTAGTGGTAATAGCCAAGCTGTAATTCTTTTATTCATAAACTAATTAGCCCAGAAAAATCCTTTCTCAGCGCCGCTCACAAAAAAGTTGCCGTGGCGCATAAGACCAGCCGTTACCGGTGCCGTTTCCAGAGTAGGACAATCACCGGCGGTATAGGCGACAGTAACCCCAGTCCCCCCTTGAATCAATCTAAAGGCATAGGATGTGGCTTCTTTAAAGGTAGTGCCAGTTTCTATCGCAAAATCCCACTCCCCGCTTTGGTCAATGTTAATCGCATTCGGATTGGTATCGGTAGGGTCGCTTTCTACATAATCTCCTACTACATCAGAAGTAGAAATTTGATTCACTTCATCAATTTTGTCAGTTAAACTTGTGTTATCAAAAAATCGCCAATCCGTGCCAGATGCGCTAATCGGCCCCATGGCTGTCCAGCTACCGGTCGAGCAATCCTGGTCCGTACCCTCTTTGTATTCGAGTATAAAATCTTGGGTTCCTGCGCCCATATTAGCACCTGTAACAGTCAAATTGATTTGTAGACGAAGCTTGTCGCCAGATACAGGTGGATCCATGGCAAAGGGAAGTGCCGTAATGTCCTCATTATCTCCAGTGATAACAGTCCCCCAAAGATCGGTCAGAGTCACAGTAGTCTCGTCGTTATACCACCTAAAATCATCTTGGGTCAGTGTTACACTAGGTGTGATTTCCTCAAAAACAATAAAAACATTTGCGTTATCAAAGGTGGTATCACCCACTGCCGCGGGGTCAGAAGTCTCAGAAGTGGCGGTTACTATCCGAAATTCTCCCGTTACTCCCATATTATTTGCCTCTCCGCCACCATCTGTACTCTCTACTCCTATATCCGTGAAGTTTGTGGTCGGTGTTAAGCTCGTAACGTCTGCATCGGATTCATAGGCAATACCACGGAAAAACAACCATTCCTGACTTGCAACGGTTGCTGATGTCATCGAACCAGGGTCTGCACCATCAGTTGCCAGCTCAGTTGTGTCTTCAACTTGAAAAGTGCTACCAGCAGCCACAGTAAATTCCCAGGCACGAATGGCGGTTTTATCATTTGCATTGCTTGCTACAAAATTTGCAGTAATTGTGTCTCCACTAGTTAGTTCGGTATCTACAGTCGCAAACCAAACAGAAACGTGTGCTCCTTTTGCCGCCGTGCCCTGGCCGTTGGTGAACTCATGTGCTTTGGTATAGCTGTTGTCTCGCGTGTCTGTAACTGAGGTAACATCCGCAGCGGTTGTGCTATCGGTTAGGCTTATGTTGTCTTTTGCAACCGTGACCACAATAATGTGGTCGATCTCTGCCGTTGC
>JACZRJ010000041.1 GCA_022574795.1 Patescibacteria group bacterium
AAATGTTCGATCAATTGGACCAGGAAGCCAATAAACGAGAGCAACATAACACTCGTCGATTGTATGCCCAGAACATGGATTTAGTGTCGTGCCCGAACGCAGCCTTGGAGGATAACGATGACGCTTCCCCAAGGAAAACGTTATACCTACCACCAGATTTCGACCTGCTGCCGAAGAGTAAACGCGGATTTCGCTTACGTTTTGCACGGCGCAAAAGTCGTGTCTGCCGTCCGTTCGCTCTAAAATAAACAGTAACCATAGCGCTCACCCTACCATCAGGGTTGGCGCTTTTTTAATTCTCACTCATGCTAAAGCACACATGTCACTGATCACCCAACAACTAGCCACCATTGCCACTAAACCCGGCATCTACATGTTTAAGAACAAGCAGGATGACATCTTGTATGTTGGCAAAGCCAAAAGCCTAAAAACCAGAGTGCGCTCGTACTTCCGTGATAAGGCCGACCTTGATCCCGCCAAGCGAGACATGATCCCAAAAATTACCACGATCGAAACTATTGTTGTTGACACCGAGAACGAGGCCCTCATCCTTGAAGCTAATCTCATTCGGCAACACCAGCCACCGTATAACGTCGTGCTACGCGACGACAAATACTACCTCTTCATTAAAGTAACCAAAGAGACCTTCCCCCGAGTCTTTCCGGTGCGGCGCCTGAGCCAAGATGGTGCTAAATACTTTGGACCCTACTCTTCAGCTCGCTCCGTCCGCCAAACCCTGAAGCTGTTGCGACGTATTTTTCCTCACCGCGCGGAAAAAGAATCTCCCCGCGAGAAAATTTTTCCTCATCCGCTCTTTGCTACTGCCAACCAGAAAGACTCAGCAAAGGACTACCAGAAAAATATTGATAATATAATCAGATTCCTCAAAGGTCAGCGCCAAGAAATTAGCGCCACTCTGCAAGCGGGCATGAAGGAATCAGCCGACGCCAAAGCCTTTGAGCGAGCTGCCATCTTTCGTGATCAACTTAGTGCCATTCAGCGGCTCGAAGGTGATCAAAAAGTTAGATTGCCACACCATGAATCCTTCGATGTCATCAGCTTGGCCACCGATAGAACAAAAAGTGCGGCCAATATCTTCCAAATACGAGACGGAAAACTCCTATATAAAAATACCTTTTTGCTCAAGCATCGTCTGCACACTGGCAGACCTAACATCGTGCGACAGTTTCTGCTGCAGTACTATCGTGATGCCCAAGACGTCCCCAAATTAATTCTGATACCCGACGCCCTGGCCGACCAAGCTTCCCTCGCCACCTGGATCAACACCAAAGCACCACCCCTCTTGATCGTCCCGAAACGCGGCAAGAAAAAGCAACTCTTAACCATGGGTGAACTCAACGCTCAGCAGCTCTTAACCAGTGAGCAAGCTTCTTTCGAGCGAGATAAGCGCGGCGAGCTAGCTATGGCCTCGCTGGCTAAGGCCTTAGGCCTCAACGATGCCCCGCTGCACCGAGTCGAAACCTATGACATCTCAAATATTCAGGGAACCTTAGCCACCGGATCGATGGTTGTTTTCATCGATGGGCAACCGGCACCAAAACACTATCGAAAATTTCGCATTAAGCTGGGCGATACGCCGAACGATTACGCCATGCTGCAAGAAGTGCTCCAGCGCCGCTTCTCCAATCGACATACCGGTTGGCCCAAACCAGACCTGATCCTAATTGACGGGGGCAAAGGGCAACTCTCCGCCGCTAAAAAGATTCTCGATTCCGCTAAACTCTCTATTCCCGTTGCGGCTCTCGCCAAAAAAGAAGAAACACTGTTTATCAACGAGCGAACCACTGACCACAGCCGGCCAGCTCGCTCACCACAGCCCGACCAACAACCCAAGCAAACCTCGCCGACAAAATCAACAATCAAAGAAATACAACTAGCCTATGACGACGATGCCCTCTATTTGGTACAGCGAATGCGCGATGAAGCTCACCGCTTCACCATCACCTACCACCGCTCCCTGCGCAGCAAAAAAAGTTCTCGTTCAATCCTAGATGAAATCCCCGGCCTCGGTCCGAAAACAAAAAAACAGCTCTTAAGTACCTTTGGCTCCCTGAAAGCCATTAAAGCGGCCCCGCCTGAGCGCTTAGCGCAAACCATTGGAGCCGCCAAAGCACGCCAGCTGCTCGACTATCTGTAAATCCTGCCTAAAAAAATGAAACAGAAGCGAGCTCTGGTCAAGCATTGACTTAGGCCCTTGAGTTCCCTACCGTTGAGTGTTACAGCCTCACGCCAGCCGAAGCCTTATTTACTCACCTGATAATTCCATGCTCGGACTCAACATTGCTCTCATCATCGTCAGTATTGGTCTGGTTGGGTCAATTCTGCTGCAATCTCGTTCAGCCGGTCTCGGTGGTGCCTTTGGCGGCAGCAGCGACGGTTTTCATGTTCGTCGCGGAAGTGAGAAGAGAATCTTTCAAATCAGCGTTGTTCTGTCCATTCTTTTTATGCTCATCGCCGCGGCGCACTTGTTTATCTAAGTCATAAACCGCACCGCTTTGCTTCTCTTCCCCACAGTACGCCCCTCCTCTCTATCCCTCCATCAACTACCGATCATCATTATGCTGATCGCACTAGCTGGCGGAGGTGTCTTTCTTTTAGACCGAGCTGATTCCCAGGCCCGCGATACCACCCGCAAACATCATCTCGAAGATCTTGAAACCGCTCTCTTCTTTGCCCGAGAAAAAAATGGTACCTATCCCCCTTACCAGCAACCTACCTGGTGCGGTCTACTCAATGATCCGGCAAATGAGTTGGTGCATAAACAAGTCGAGCAAGCCCTGCGAGATCAAAATGCCAAATATGCCAACCAGGCCAAACCGTTTCCCACTGATCCTTCAGCCCTACAGAAGGGCTGGGATTACTTTTATTGGAAGCGCAGCCCCGCCATATTCGAGCTCTACGCCGTACTGGAAGCTGATGATAATAATGACCGCAACACCTTCTTGTGCAAGAATGCGCCAGGACTGTATTTCGACTATGGTCTCAGCTCAGTCTTAAGAGAAGACCGTCACACCTCTCGTCTATGAGAAACATGTCGTCTCTGCGCAGCACTCTCACCAACGCCTGGCGGCGCTTAAAAGCTCCCCACTGGGTCCGTCTGCTATTTATAAGCATGTCAACTATTGAACGAGTCTTGTTCGCCTGGTTAATAGTCCTCTTAATCAGTTCCGGAATCTGGAGCACTGTTAGCTATATTGGACGTAACACCGAACTAATCGCCCAGTCCGGCGGCGTCTACTTCGAAGCTGCTGTTGGACAACCACGGCACATCAATCCTATCCTGGCCGGGGCCAACGATCTCGACGTTGATATAGCAGCACTAGTATACTCATCGCTCTTCCAGCTCGACGAGAACCTCGAGTTGCAAAAAGATTTAGCCACGGAGTATTCCTTATCCGAAGATAACTTGGAATACACCATTGAGCTACGTCGCGATGTCCATTGGCATGATGGCGAACCCCTAACGGCTGCTGACGTTATCTTTACCATCCGCAGTATCCAAACCCCTGATTACGCTTCCCCGCTCGCCACTGCTTTTCAAGGAGTCACCATAGAACAAATGGACGACTACACGGTTAAATTCATCCTAAAACAGCCCTACGCCCCCTTCCTCACCAGCCTAACTGTTGGCATCGCGCCCCAGCACGTCTGGGAAAGTATTGCTCCCAAGAATGCGGCCTTAGCTGAACAAATGCTTAAGCCGGTTGGCTCCGGACCATTTCGTTTTTCTGAAATAAAAACTCGCCGCCGGACCGGTGACGTGACTGAGTTCAGGCTGGTCAGAAACAAGGCCTACTACGGTCAGCGACCATACCTCGATGAAATTGTCTTCTCTTTTTTCGACACCCATGATGACGCTGTGAGGGCCTTCACCTCTGGCAATGTTGATGGTGTTGGCTTCCTACCGTTGCAGCTGCTAGCCGACGTGGAGAACCGCCGCTCGCTGGTTACTCATCGTCTACTCCTTCCCCAATATTTTGGCTTGTTCTTCAATCAGCAAAATAATAGCGCCTTAGACGATGAAGGTGTCCGCAATGCGCTAGCCCAGGCTACTGACCGTACCGCCATTGTAGCCGAAGCCTTGGGCGGACAAGGTGAAGAGCTTCATCTGCCCATCCCACCCGGGGTCTTTGCTTTCAACAATGAACTGGAGCTACCCAGCTATGATCCAGAAGCGGCTCGTCAAAATCTCGAGGAGGCTGGTTGGCAGGATACTGATGGCGATGGCATCCGTGAGAAGGACGGCACCGCCCTACGCTTCACTATCACCACAACTGACTGGCCCGAATACATTCGAACTGCTGAAGCCATTCAGCGCCAGTGGACCGCCATTGGTGTCGATGCCCAAATTGAACATGTCGGCGCCGGTACCATTCAACAATCGATTATTAGACCACGAGATTATGACATCTTACTGTTCGGCCAAATTCTCTCTGCCCAACCAGATCCATACCCGTTTTGGCACTCCACCCAAACTCGTAGCCCAGGTCTAAACTTCGCCCTCTTTAAAAACCAAGAAGTTGATAAGTTACTCGAGGAAGCCAGAAAAACGATTGATATCGAGAAGCGCCGAGAACTGTACGGCGATTTCCAAGGATATATTTTAGACCTAAAACCAGCCCTTATTTTATACCGACCTTACTACCTCTTCGCGGCGACCAAAGATATCCGCGGCATTACTGCACAATACGCAGCCCGCACTGCCGATCGCTTTAACGACATCGAAAAATGGCACAAGAACGTCAAGCGCGTCTGGAAATCAAAGTAGGAAATATTTCACACCCGCTGGTTTTTTCGTAGACTATAGTGAGCTATGTCTAAAGAAATGCGCGAGGTAATCCTCAATCAACCTGAGCAGATCACCAAGTCACTGGAAACGAACAAAGCTGTCCGCGTTGAGGGCGACTATGACAGCCTGATCCTCTGCGGCATGGGTGGCAGCGGACATCCCGGAGACTTACTCAACGCCCTCGGGATTACCACTCGACCTCTATACGTGCACCGAAATTATGACCTGCCACTTTCCTATTTGCGCCAACTGGGACTAAGCCGCCCCCTGATAATCACCAGTTCCTACTCGGGCAACACTGAGGAGGCGCTTTCAAGCTACCAGGCAGCGCAGCAGGCCAAATTGACCATCCTGGTTAGCACCTCCGGCGGTACCCTGGCTCAATGGGCTAAGCGGGATGGCGCTCCGTTAACACGCATCCAGTTCACTAACATGCAGCCTCGTCACACCCTGTTTGCCGCCTTCACTGGTATCTATATCGCCCTAGCCAACAGCCAGCTAGCCACCAATATTACTGACGATCTCATCCGGGTAGCTAAAGTTCTACAAGAGAAAACTCCCGCCCTGGAAGCACCAGCCCAAGCTCTAGCCAAGCAGATGCAAGGAAAAATACCAGTACTATACGCCTCGGACAACCTCGGCTTTGCCGCCAAAAACTTCAAGATTCAAACGAATGAAAATGCTAAATACCCGGCCTATTGGAACACCTTCCCCGAATTGAATCACAACGAACTGCTAGGCTTTAGTAAATTAAAA
>JACZRJ010000042.1 GCA_022574795.1 Patescibacteria group bacterium
TCAAACCAGAAACATTCTTGGTTGCATCTTCATTAGTCATAGTTGCTCATCAAAGTATTGCAAAAGTGTAGCACTTTGCTCTGTCTGAGTATAATTAGGCTTAACAAAGCAGATAATAATCACCATCTTAAGGTGCCCTCATAGTGAGGAAGGATTGAAGCGTGTCTCTCATATCGCTTCAACTCACATCAACTCACATCAAACAATGATTCACTCAAATAATCGTCGTCCTGGTGATTATCGCCTGGCTTGTCCAAGCCCGCGCTGAGATTGTATCTACTCAAGATTCGCTCCTCAACCTCGGCTCGTGGACGACCATATACCCGCCGTGAATGACCACGAATCTGATCACGTATCTCAGGGTTACCCCCAGCTGGCGGCGGCGGAATAGACAAGCTAAAGGGTCTGACCGGAACACCCTCTGCCAATAACCGGACACTAGCCGTAAACCGATCCAGCTTAGTCAGATCATACTCGGAAAAGACCGGATCAAATTGCTTGGCCATAAACTCAGCATCATCCACCCCAATCCGATAACTGACAATTGTGCCGACATTACCAAAAACGGCATCTCGAATCGTATCGTCGAGCTGCTGAATGAATTGATGAGTCATATTAAGATTGAGTCGGTACTTCCTCGCTTCTGACAAGATTGTCGAAATACTATCGGTCGTAAAATTTTGGAACTCATCGAGATAGAGATAGAAATCTCGCCGCTCACTCTCCGGCATACTTGCCCTACCCATAGCCGCAATTTGGATCTTTGACACTAAGACAAATCCCAGTAAGTCAGAATTGATGTCACCGAGATTACCCTTCGACAGATTACACAATAAAATCTTACCCTCATCCATTACTTGGCGGACATCAAACGATGATTTAGGCTGCCCAATCATGTTGCGTACCGTGGAGTTACTAATAAACCGTCCCAGCTTGCTGATAACATAGCTCAGCATATCCGCCGCCATCTGACCCTTCTGTGATTGCAGGAATTCTTTCTCCCAAAACTGCCGTACCGTCGGATCGGGCCCCTTAGCCAAAATCACTCGCCGAAACTCGTCATCGATAAACATCCGGGGCACATCAATTAAAGTCGACTCGGGATCCTCAGCTAAAGCCAATAAAGCATTCCGCAAATAGTGCTCAAACATCGGCCCGATTGATTCAGGATTTAATCGGGCCGCTAACTTCGACAACACCTGCACTACTTCATTTACAATCAGATCCCGCTGTTCCGCGTTTTGTGATTCCAAGATGTTAAAGCCTAGTGGTCGGTCAGTATCTGTCGGGTCAAATAGAATCACATCGTTAACGCGCTCGGCTGGCACGTGTAGCATGATGTCTTCAATTAAATCACCGTGCGGATCTACCACTCCAACTCCGTGTCCGGCCACAATATCCTGAATAATCATATTGAGAAAAAGCGTGGTCTTACCAGTTCCGGTTTGTCCAATCATATAAAGATGCCGCCGCCGATCATTTGGTGCCAAATACACCGGTTGCGACACCCCACGATACACATTATCGCCCAGCTTAACCCCCTTAGTTGGTAAGCCTACCGGCAGCGGCGCAACTTTGGCCCCGCGCCATTCAATGTTCGGTGTTGCCGTAGTCGGCAGTGGAAAATGAAACAGCGAGGCTAGTTCTGTCGTACTAAAAGTATTTGCTGTTCGCTGACGGGCCATTCGAAAAATAATGTCTCGTAGAAACGGCTTCGATTTGCCAACTTTCGTTTCCTTGAGACCATTAAGGTCCGGTAGCTCGTATTGGGCAAAGGAACCAACGATCGCGGTATATATCCGCTCAGCTTCCTGCCGCTGTTGAGTGGCAACCCCAATGCGAATATTCACATCAAATTGCTGCTGGCTTACTTTGTCTTCCACCAGCTCTACCTGCTGCTGCGCCCGCGGTGTGAGACGTGCTTGGTCGGCTTGTCGCCGCTCTCGCTCTCGCCGACCACCACGGAAAAAACCACGCTGTTTAGCCCCAATGCTAGACTGTTTACCTTGAGTCGTTTTACGAGCAGCACTTTGTCCCTTCTTTCTGGTACGTTCAGTAGCTGGTCGACAAACATACTGCACAACGGCCGCATCTTGATGCTGAATTTTTGCCAGCGCACCAGTAATCGCCTGCATTGGATCCACTTCCAACTCTTTATAGGTTGCGATCGGCAAATAGTCGGCCCGTCGGCTCAACATCTTCCCCAAATAAAATTCATCCCCAGGAACAAAGATCGTGTAGTCAGTCATTTCTGAAATTGAAGCCTCAGGATAAAACGCATAAATTTGCTTCTCGAGATGATCAGCAAATTTTCGCTCGGTCCCCGCATAAAAGGCAATCACGCCATCACTCCGAGCCACAATCTCCAGCACTAATAGCGGTCGGCCATACAATAGCCGATCTAACCTACTAGCTGGTAAGTCAGCCAAGGTCGACAGCCACTGTTCAGCCACCGAAATACGTTCCTTGATCTCCTGGCCAATCCCCTCCTCACGTTCATCTGGCTTAATGTCTTTTGGCAACATCACCCGCAGCATCACCACATCAAGGGTTCGCCGCATCCGAGCCCCTGACTTAGCCGTCCGCCAGACTATCCAGACAAACACTGCCACCGCAAAAACTACGGCCAGACTAAGTAATAAAGCCAACCAAATAGGCATTGAATTTATAGCGCGAACAGTAAAACAATGACGATCAACGCCACCACACCAACAAATGCTACCAGGGAAAACCGGGCCAGTAGTGGCTGTCGATTGAGGCCCTGCTCACGCAACGCTTCATACAATTCCCCGGTTAACACATCATGAAATAAGTCCAAATTACGCGGATAGTACTTACTTTTCTCCGCGCGCTTAATCGCAGCACCTAAGTCATGAGCAAAAGCATAGTTAACCAGTTGCTGTGCCTCAGCATGCTCCTGGGGCACATGTTCCCACGGCTCACGTACAATCGCTACCGGCTGACCATGTTTGGCAAATTCCTCCGCCACTTCTTCCTCTACAATTTCCTGTGGCCGCTCCACATCAGGTCTGCGCTCGCGCCGCACCCGCTCTATGACCCTCTCGGAGAATCTACGCGCCTCGCCACGATTACGGAAAACGAGCTTTTCACGCTCAAGGGGTGGTCTCTCTAATGGTGAAGTTGCCATAGTGTTCCACCATCAGTATAACTTTTTTCCGACCATCGTGCCTAAGCCGCAGCTAAGCCACAGCGCAAACCCTAAGCTCAGGGTTAGAACTGTATGTGAGTAGTTTGAAGAGCAGTTAATGTTTTAAGGTGAATGGTATAGTTAGAAACATGATTGAAAAGTCGACCTTGGATTTTTTAAAAGGGCTGAAGAAGAACAACGACCGGGGTTGGTTTAATAAACATAAGGATGAGTACCAGGCAGCCTTGGCTGATATGGAGCAGGTGGTGGATGAGATGATTTTAGAGGTGGGGCAGTTTGACTCACGGGTCCAAGGTTTACCGCCAAAGGACGCCTTGTTTCGTATTTATCGTGATGTTCGGTTTGCTAAGAATAAGTCACCGTATAAGGAACATTTTGGGGCGGTAATTGCTCGGCAAGGACGAAAGACAGAAGACGCCATATACTATTTTCATCTTGAGCCAGGAAATTCCTTTTTGGCTGGAGGAGTGTGGCATCCACCAACCAAAGATTTACATTTGATTCGCGGAGCAATTGAAGTACGCGGTCAAGGTTTACAGAAGATTGTGAATGGTGCCGCTTTTAAGAAGAATTTTGGAGCGCTGGAAGGTGATACTGTCAAGACAGTTCCGCGTGGATACGATAAAGAACATCCGCAGATTGAGCTACTGCGACATAAGGATTTATTGGCCATACATCATCTAACCGATAAACAAGTGTTGTCGGCAGGGTTGGTGAAAGATGCAGTCAAGATGTTTAAAGCAATGATACCGTTTAATGATTGGTTGAATACCGCGATGCGAAAAGAATTGAGCAGCTAAACAAAACGGGTCTTTTTTATACAAACCTCCAATTGCTCTATACAGAATATTCTGTCGTCTGGAGCATCGTTGCCGGTGTAACATGAGAATATACGATGCCTAGATGACCCAATCCAAACAATCCACCCTGTCTGACCTCCACTGGTATTCGTTTTTAGTGGTGACCGGCGCTACCTCTACCGCCGTTGAAATTACCGGTCTGCGTCTGTTGGCCCCACTCTTTGGTTCTTCCCTGCCCATCTGGGGTTCAGCTATCGCCGTCGTAATTGGCGGGCTGGCCTGGGGATACTCAATCGGCGGCCGGCGCTCACAGAAATATGTCAGCGAGCGCCTGGTCTTAGGACGGGCGGCGCTGGCCGCCGGCCTATTCGTCTGGCTGCCACTGGTGTTCCGGCTAGCCCTACTCGTCCGTGATCAGTTTCTAGCTAGCGGGTCGCCGCTAATTCTAAGCGCTCTTATCATATCTCTCGTGGCTCTTCTACCACCATCCGTTCTCTTCGGCATGGTCAGCCCGCTGGCCATCCAAGTTGAAGCTGCCCGCCGTCAGCAGAGCGCCGGGCAAGTTGCCGGACGTATCTTTAACCTAACTACCATAGGAAGCTTATTCGGCATCCTCATCCCCTCATTTCTTACCATTCCTCTGCTGGGCACGTTAGAAACCATTTGGCTCTTCGCCGGACTAACCTTACTCATAAGCCTCATACCGCTACTACGATCATCCCGCCAACACATCAATATCGCCGCCCTAGTCATCACAGCTGGCCTCGCAACCTTTCTAGTTAATCGACCCGACCCCCGCCTTATCTTCGCTGATGAAACATCATATCAGTACATAACGGTACGAGAAAATGATAAAGGGTTAGCTCTGATGTTCGACGCCGGGTTCGGTACCCAGTCTGTCTTTACTAACCAGCCCTACACTGATGGATACTGGGATTATCTAGCTGCCCTGCCGGCTCTTGTGCCGCCAGCTCAAGAGCTCAACATCCTCGTACTAGGCGCAGCCGCCTCTACCACCGAGCGACAAATGCAGCGCTTCTGGCAAGGCACACGACGCTTTAATTTCACCAGCGTGGAGATAGACGGACAGCTGCCCAACATCGCCGACCAATACTTCGACCCGCCGGAGCGCAACATAGTCATAGCTGATGCTAGAGTTTTCATTGCAGCGGATACAGCCTTGCATGACATAATTATTCTGGACACCTATACTCGAGAGCTCACTGTCCCCTGGCACCTGGCTACGACTGAATTCTTTGCTGCGATGAAGCCTAGGCTTGCCACCACCGGCCTGCTAGCTATCAACCTTAATGCTGCCTCCACCGACACACTCTGGATACAAAGCTTAGCCAAAACAGTCTCATCAGTCTTCCCTGATGTCCGCCTCGTCTCTCTGCCCAACTCGTGCAACTATCTACTGTTGGCAAGCAGACGCCTGGTGCTAAACGAACAGTTGCCTGTTCCACTACCGGACATCGTCGCGCCGCTGGCAGCTACCCTCCAAACAGCAAAAGTGGCAGTAACAAACAAAGGAT
>JACZRJ010000043.1 GCA_022574795.1 Patescibacteria group bacterium
GCGCCCTTCCCCAAAAAAGTGGCGCCTTCTCCTTGCCACCTCCTGGCCGCTGGGTCTGGTCTTGCTTCTCAACGCGGTCTACTTTCGAGTCGATCTACTCATTATCTCACTCTTTCGTCCGGCAGCCGAGGTCGGTTGGTATGGTGTAGCCTATCGGGTTGTCGAAAGTGCGCTGTTTATTCCAGCTATGCTTGGAGGCTTATTGCTGCCCCGTTTCAGCGAGCAAGACGGGAAGAAAAAGCAGCGCCCGGCACAGTATTTAGAGCAAGGCCTCAAACTGCTTTTGCTAGCCGCCGGTCTGGTGGTAGCAATTCTCCTAGTATTAAATCGACCGATAATAACACTTCTGGCCGGACCCGGGTATGAAGCCGCCGCCCCGTTATTGGCTATGCTGAGCCTGGCGCTAGGCACCATGTTTATCGGTACAACCTTTGGTTATGCCTTGGTGGCCTTAAAGCAGCAAACCAAGCTCTTAAAACTGTATGGCGCCTTGGCAATCTTTAACGTGATCGCCAATCTTATCTTCATTCCGCGCTATGGAGCCATGGCCGCCGCTAGTACCACCGTGGTAACAGAGCTGCTGGCCACAATCGTAGCTGGCTACTTCGTTTGGCAATTGCTGCCGTTCAGGTTTCCGACCAGGTATTTTGGACAGGTAGTATTAGCCAGTGCTGGTGCCATCCTTGTCCTAGCCTATGCTCTGCCCCAAGTGAATCTGATCATCCAACTAAGCGCTATTACGGCCAGCTATCTGCTCCTGGCTGGACTGGCTGGCCTACTATCTGGCCGTCATTTTGAACTACTGCGATATGCCCAGCCAAAATAAAACCTGCGACATTATCATTCCGACCTGGCAGAGTGAGGCGACGATCGAAGAAGTCTTGTCGGCGTTGCTTAGCCAACAACTGCCGCCCGACTGGAAAATCCAGGTGATAATTTCTGATGACGGATCAACTGATGGCTCCCTAGCCTTGGCTGACCAGCTTTGCCGGCACCACTCCTGGCCTTACCAAATAATTCACGGAGCCCACACCGGCGCTGCTGGAGCCAGGAATCGCGGTCTGGCCCAGAGCCAGGCTGACCTCATTGTCTTCCTCGGAGCAGACATCATCCTTCGACCAGGCGCCTTGCTAGCGCATCTAACCTGGCATCATCGACATCCTGCCACCAAGATTGCTGCGCTGGGGCACATCGCCTGGGACCCAAGACTAAAACCCTCACCGTTCATGGAGTGGCTGGTACACGGTGGCCCTCAAAATGATTTCGATAGCCTGCTCGGCCAGCGCCTAGCTGCCCCGCATCGCTTTTGGTATGGTTCACACCTTTCGGTCAAACGAGCGCTGCTAATCAAAGATACTTTTGCCGAAGTCTTCCAGCGCTATGGCTGGGAGGATGCTGAGCTAGGCCGTCGCTTGGAATCCCGGGGCGTGAACCTCCACGTCCTATTTACGGCGCGGGCGCTGCACCGCCATAATTACCTGCCTCAAGATGTACTCCGCCGTCAACAGCAGGTCGGCCAAAATCTGCATGTCTACCAAAGGCTACACCCATCGCTTACCCTCGTACCTAGCCTCGACCCATCCAAAAAGCTACTGTATCGCTTACTGATCTATAGCGGCACCCTCACTGTGCTACGCTTGATAGTGCAGTTATTTCCTCAAATAAGTCTGCCTAAGGTATTTAAACTGTTAACAAATATTTGGTTCTGGCAAGGGTTATGGATGGGCTCAACAGAGCCAAAAAGCAATTATTTATCCTAACAGTTTCCACAGCTTTATCCACTTATGAATCCACAACAAAGGAAATATTTTGTCATTCTTGTCCACCACGGAAGGCCCAAAGTAACAGATCAGAGCATTACCGCTCTCGTATCTGCCAGCCAGCGACCCGCTCATCTGGTAGTTATTGACCATGGTGCCACGAGCTATCAGAGCGCCCAGACCATGAACCTAACAGTGATTCGACCAGCCCGGAACAGTGGCTACGCCGGCGGGATCAACGTCGGCTTGGGAGTGCTCTACAGTCATGGCATTGAACGCCACGATATAGTTATTTGCATGAATAATGATGTGCAGGTCTATCCCGATACCGTGGCCAACCTAGCCAGTTGGTGGCAAGAGAACCCAGCACCAGCTGTTGTTGGCAGTACCATGGTTGAGCCCCAGGGCACCATCACCAGCTTGAGCTACGTCAATATACTAACCGGACGAACCAGCTTATATCATAACTCGTTAAAGCAAGCGCCTGGCTTACCACAGAAACGTAGTCTGACAGCTACTTTCAAGCTGCCCTATATTCATGGCGCTTTTTTTGCCGCACCCTATCATGTCTTTCTTGCTACCAAGGGACTGCCCGAGAAATATTTTATGTACTGGGAAGACGCTGCCTTCAGCCAGCTAGCGCGCCGGGCCGGCTTTCCTCTCTATATCCTCAAAAATGTCCGTACTAAGCACACCAATAAAAAGACCCCCACGGCCACCCAGCTCTACTATCTAGTTCGTAATGGCGCCATTTTTATGGAGCAAGAATCGCACCGCACCGCCAGAGCCTATTGGCTAGCCGCCAATCGTTTGCGGTTAGTCTATCATCAACTAATTGGCAGCCAGCCAATAATACGCCGAGCCCTGCGTGATGCCATCGCTGGGAAAAATGGCCAGAAAGCATCTTCTGAATGAAGGCCATGGAGATCGGAGCCGTTATCGTCACCTACAATTCAGCCGACACGCTCTCGCGTTGTATTTTAGGCCTCTGGGCCGAGGGGGTATCCACTATCGTAGTTGTTGACAACGCCTCGGCTGACAATTCGGTAGCCATTGCTCGTGGCCTTGGTGTCATCTGTCTAGCGCAGTCAGACAATAAAGGGTTCGCTCAGGCCTGTAATTACGGTGCTAAGCAGCTTCACACTCCCGTTTTACTGTTTATTAACCCCGACGCCGTTCTTCTAGCCAAGGCACTTTCTCGAGCAGCACAACACCTAATCAATAGCCGCCAGGTTGGCGTAGTTGGCCTCACGTTAGTGTCGAGCGACCTCACCCCTGAGTCCGTAGATCAGCGCTATCCTGTTACCTTGAGACACTTACTATTCCGCCAGTTGTTACCTGCGCCGCCGACGACGCGCTCAGAGCAAGTTTCCTGGGTCTCGGGCGGCGCTATGCTAGTTCGCCGTCAAGCGTGGCAGACAGCCGCCGGCTTTGATGAGAATTTCTTTCTCTACTGGGAGGATGTAGATTTTTGTCAACGACTCAGAACTGCCGGTTGGCAGATTATCCTTGAACCGAGAGCCCTGGTCCAACACCAACGCGGAGCCTCGCCGCTAAGCTCGCCGCGGCGCACCCAGTTGTACGACGCCTCAGCCGACCGTTATTTTAAAAAGCACTATACTGCTCCCGTCTGGGCGACGCAGCGACTCTTGCGCCGCCTGTATCGAGTATGGTCACCACAAGTGCGCTAACCGGTCTGACGCTGCTGGCAGGCGCTACTGTAGTTAGCCTGGCTGGCTTAAGCATCCGCGCTAAGCGAGTAGCTATAACCCTACTACTGGCTGCTATTGTGGTGGGACAAATAATTCGCTTTCCCCTGCCAGGCCAAGGTGGCGGACTCCTCTTCAGTGATTTAGCCGTTGTCCTGGTGCTGCTGACAGCGCTTGGGCACGCTCTCTTCAGCAGAACCAAAACTGCCCCAGCCACAAGTAATGACCAGTTGCCAAGTACTCCCGCTCGCAGACGGGACCCCGCCCAAGGCGGTGGCAGCTACCAATTGCTGCTACTGATAGCCCCCTTTATTATTTGGAGCCTTCTTTCTTTGGTCATCAAGATGCCTGAGCACACCGTGGGCGAAACTATCATTGCCGCTGCCTACTGGATTCGTCTCACCGCCTATTTATTGTTGTTGCCAGCGCTAGTTACACTCTCAAGCCAGGCCACCACCCGGGCCTATCTTCGCCGCGGCTTGCTTTGGGCTATCGTTGCCTTAGTGATTTTGGGAGCGCTGCAGCTAACCTTTATTCCAAATTTAGCCAAGCTTGGCGGCGGCTGGGATCCCCACCAAACTCGATTCACCTCAACCTGGCTCGATCCCAATTTTTTTGGTGCCTTCTTAGGGCTCACCATTCCGGTGTTAATTGCTCTAGCTATCTTACCAACGAAGCGCTTGAGCCTACTCGTCCTGTTACTTGGCAGTATCGTTGCTCTCGTTCTTACCCAATCCCGCAGTGCCTTGATTGCTGCTCTTACTACCCTAGTACTACTCGCTCCCGCTCTCTGGTTTAAGGCCCCGACCCATCAACCCCGCCTAAAACTGATCACTGCGATCAGCCTGACTCTCATTGGGACGGTAGTTATTTACGCCAGCGTACTCCTGTTCGGCTGGCGCCTGGCTGGTTTGTTCACTGTTGATCCTGGTGTTACAGCCCGAGCTGCACAATTACAACAGACCTGGCAGGTGGCGGCGAAAACTTCCTTCCTTGGAGTCGGTTACAATTACTGGCAATATACCGCCCGCGACCAAGGACTAATATCAAACTTTACTATTCATTCTAGAGCTGGGGCCGACAATAGCCTGCTGGCTCTTTTAGCAACTACTGGCCTACCAGGAGTGATAGCCTTCGTCGCTCCCTGGCTGTTGATAGCCAGCCACCTGCTGAGTCGCTGGTTTCGTCAAGGCCAGCCACTGGCACTAGCTGCCGTCGCCAGTATTGTGTTTCTTTTCATTCACGCGCAATTCCTCAACAGCCTGCTCTATGCTCACTTGCTTCTGGTCTTAACCATCATAGTTGCGGTGGCTTTAACCTCGCGCTCGGCGTTTGATCGACTCGCTCATGGCTGACTGGCCTGTCATTTCGTTACTGGTGCTACCGGTAGTGGCTTGGTTAGCCTGGCACCATTGGCCCGCGGCTCTGGCCGGCTTGGTCTTGCTGATACCCACCTACCTGCTCCGCTTCTCAATTGTAGCCGTGCCAACCAATCTCTTTGAAGTCAGCCTCGTGACGGTATTCCTCATTGTTGCCGCGCAGACAGAGCGCCGACGCTGCTGGTGGCTGGCGATTGCTGGCGCACGACATGCACCGAGCAGACTACACTGCGGCTCTATCGCCAACGCCCGCGCCAACGTGCTTACCTGTCGGTTCGCCCTCTTGGCGCCGAATGACTGGAACCACTTGGTTCCAAACCTGATCGAGACGCATAAGGCCCTCCGGACCCATCGCGACTGGCGGGCCCGCAAGACCCTGCGGCTGCTGGCAGAGCTGTCAGCGGAGCGCGGCCGGCTGCAGGCAGCGCTGCAGTGGGTGCGGCGGGCGGTAGC
>JACZRJ010000044.1 GCA_022574795.1 Patescibacteria group bacterium
ACGGGCTTCTGGTACTGCGACCTGCTTCCCGCATGAGAAAGGATAGGTAAGTGCGATGGATCTCCATAATCGAATGATGAAGGAGAAAGTGTTTTTGAACCCCGCCATTGTCTTCGTCGTTTTCGGAGCCATGGCCAGGCTGATTCCTCACCCTCCGAACTTCGCTCCGATCGCGGCCTTGGCTCTGTTTGGCGGCGCCCATCTCCACTCGCGCATCGGCTTGGCCGTTCCGCTCGCGGCCATGTTCGTGTCCGATCTCATCTTGCTCTCGGTCATGGACGTCACAGCGTTCTCTCCGATCACCCCATTTGTGTACGGATCGTTTCTCGGTATCGGGCTAATCGGGATAGCGTTGCGCCGGAGGGACAACTGGAATCGCCCGGCCTGGATCGCGGCCGCCACGCTCGCATCAAGCCTCCTGTTCTTCATCGTCTCCAATTTCGGCGTCTGGGCCGCCGGCTATTATCCGCCAACCCTGGCCGGGCTGGTTGCCTGCTATATCGCCGGCCTGCCCTTTCTCGGCGTCGCCCTGCTCGGTGACAGCTTCTACAGCGTTCTGCTGTTCGGCGGCTTCGAGAGGATCGGGCAGTATATGCCAGCCAAATGGCGCTTCGCCTGATTTCGCAATCAAGCTGCACCTGTCGATGGGAGGCAGGAAAAAAAGGAGGCCTTAGATGCGAGAATTCAGCCTGAAATTTATATTTGCAGGAACCGCATTTGCGATTCTGGCTGCGTTGACCGGCTGCGAGCAGCGCGACGCTTCCGGCGACGCGACGGAGGTGCCGCTGGGTCGATTGAGCGACGCGGTGACGCCGCATCATTATCGCCTGGACCTGAAAATAGACCCGACCGAGCAGTATTTCTCCGGGACGGTTGAAATCGATGTGACGCTCAGCGGACCGAGTTCTCATATCTGGCTTCACGGCAATGCACTGGAGGTCACCGAAGCCTATTTGACCACCGCCGCGGGCGCGCGCATCAATGCAACCTACGAGCAAGTCCATCATACCGGCGTTGCCGGGCTGAGCCTGGCGTCCGAAGCGCCCGCCGGGGACGCGGTGCTGCATCTGGAATATTCAGCCCCTTTTGACCTGACCATGAACGGTATGTTCCGCATCGACAGGGATGGCCATAATTACGCCCTGACGCAATTTCAGTCGATCGCCGCGCGCCAGGCGTTTCCGGGCTTCGACCAGCCTGAATTCAAGGTTCCCTTTGATATATCTGTGACCGCACGCACCGGCGATGTGGCCATAACCAACGCCCCCGAGATATCCGCCGAAGATTTAGGCGAAGGCTGGACGCGGCATGTCTACCAGACCACACCGCCGCTGCCGACTTATTTGCTGGCCTTTGCGGTTGGCCCCTATGACCTGGTCGAGTGGCAGGACCTGCCGCCCAACGATGTGCGCGACCGGCCATTGCCATTGCGCGGCCTAGCAGCCGCCGGCAAGGGCGACGGCATGGCTTATGCGCTTGAAAACACCGCCAGCATTGTCACCGCTGTGAAAAAGTTGTCGTCAAAGGGTAATCGCTCTACTTTGGCCACATCGAAACGATCAAGCTTCAAGCCAGCCTCCACTCCGGTAGCTGTTACTTCTGGATCGAGCCCGTAGCGCTCAGCAAAATTAGTCTGAGTTAAGAAGAAAGGATTAACACCGCAGCCGACATCTAACACCCGACCAGTTCGCAAACTTTTCGGTAGCAAATATTCAGCTCGCTCGGCTCGCTGCCGTGACAGCCATCCCTCCATTTTACCGGTACCTCTAGTGACCTTCATGATATACACCGTAACATAAGGATCAGCTGGGTAAGCCTAACTGTTCTCGCCAATCCAGATACTGCTCTACCTCAGCCGCTGGAACATATCGGCGAGGGTATTCAACAGTGGTTCCTGGCGTCTCAACGGGTTCAGCTATGAACAACATCTTCTGCGCCGGTAGCTCCAATCGCTCATTAATCTCATAGACAAACCCTCGAAAATAAAACTGTACGCCAACAGCCAGATTCTGATAGTCACCAATTCGAATTGCTCCTTGTTGCCCAAAGACAATCGCCACATCAGCCGGCCGCCGCCTGGCGCCTCCCATGAGGCCACGGTAATGATACAGTGCTTGCAGGTTAGTACCGGCAGGAAAAAAGTCTGATATCGGCTCATTAGTGAGTACCTGCTGACCTGGTCTAACTCGCTGCCGAATCAGTTCGGCAGCCACTTTTGAGAAATGTTGAGCCGGCCATTCACGTCCCGACAGATAATAATGTATCAGGTTTGTAGTATTGGACCTGAGGCCCACCAGATGCGCCTGCAGAGAGATGCCAAAAACCAGCACTATAGCTAGGGTTCCTGCTGCCAGCATCAGCTTATTTAGCCAGCCGTATTTAATGATGAACGAAGTCAGCAGTAGGCCGATCAGCAGGCTTAAGGCTGCTGCCACAGCAATCATTATCACCCCATAGGAATCGAGCCACCACCGATAGACCGACTGCCCCGCGACCACAGCGACAGCAATACCGGCCAGCCAGACCAGCTGCTTCTTGCCGTTGGTAATTATTACCGGCAGAAGCATCAGCTGCATGGGTAACAACCAAACCAAACTTTGTGAGGTTACATGACTTGGTATCAGGACCATCAGCGCCAAGCCAGACAGTGTTGCCAGCCCAACTACGCCAACGAAATATCTGACACGTTGATCAAGTTCAGCTCGTATCAGCCAAGCCGCCACTAAAAGTGCTAGCCCTATTGGCAAGAGACTAAATCCTTGGGGTGGTACGATCATTGAAGCCAGCGCATACCCCAACTCCAAAACGTAAGGCTGTTGAGCTCCACCAGCCACTATCAGGTCTACATAAGAAAAGCCCGCAATCCACAGCGCTCGTAGACTTGCGATTGGCACCGTAATCAAGGCGTAACCTGCCAGCAGTAATTGCGGCAGGAGCCAGCCAACCAGGAGCGCGCCGATCAGGTGCACCACTGGCAAACCAGCTCGGCGCTGCCACCACAGAACACCAACCCAAGATATCAGGACCCCAGCCATAATTGGTAAACCGATGCTAACAAAAGAATGCAAGGCCATGGCTGCGACCAGGCCACTTAAGACCGCCGGCCAGAAGGCTTGCTTGGTGTCGTAGTAATGCAATAAAAGTATCAGGCCAGCCAAGCCCAACAAATATGATGGCGCCAAGTACATTTTTTGAGCGAGAAAGAGGATATTGAACAAGGGAGCATACATAACCCCGGGAATGAGGAGCAGGGTCCACCAACGAGACAGCTTGAGCCAAGCAGTCAGATACCACATGGCCCCAATCGTTGCGGCCACCACCAGCAGATACTGAGCCACCACCAGCAAATTGAAAGAGTAAATATCTAACTCCAGCCATGAGATAAACAATCCGTAGACATACGATGACAGCTGATGCGTCCAAAAAAGTATGTCCGATCCTTGTGGGCTATTCACAAAAGCCTCCAGGCGTGGTACCCCAACGGTCGTGACGGTGCTGCCAGCTTCGTACATTATTCGAGTATCCCCATCAATTGCCGCTGATACATACCGAGACAGCAGCGTTAACACATCACTGATCACGGCCAGGACGCCAAGGGCCAGGGCCGCCAGCAGAGCGTTGGGCCATTGTCGCCTAAGGAGAGCTGCCTTGAAGTTCGTCATCCAGCTATCCTGAACAGTGAGAAGTGCTCAGTACGTGTTAAGGGTACCAGCGTTGAGCACAGCGACTTGCCTTGGTTCGGCGGAATAACTGCATTCGGAATCACCACATAGTGAGCCTGGTAACGACCCTGCAAGGTGGCCAAGGTGCTGCAATCACCTGGTTGCGCATAGAAATTTCGCACCAGCTTTAGGCGCTCATACCACTGAATCATTTCTCGGTCTAAATAAGGGTGGGTCTTGAAATCGATCACCGCTGGCCGGTTAGTTGCTAAGCGCCAATCCTTAAGATCATCGGGAATAACCACGGTTACCCCAGGTTGACGGGGGAGAGCAGCTGCCAGATCACGCAGCTCCTGGGTGTGACTACCATAATCTCGCCATTGCAGAAGCATGCTACCGGTACCATAGAAGGCCGCCGCCAAGACTAAGACCAGAACCAGAGGCTTTAGAACTGTCAACCTGGAAAAACGTTTGAGCAGCGCCGCCAAGATAATAACCAGAGCGATGGGGACCACATAGGTGGACAGGCGCCAGGGCATCACCAGTCCAAGAAAAGACCACTGGGTGAGCACCAGCAAGAGCGTTCCCCCCGCGGCCCACAGCGTCGGAACAAAAAGCAACCAAAAGAATCTTGTCTTCCTAATCAACCAAAGAGCCAGCGCCACAAAGGCTACCTGCAGCCAGGTGATAGTACCCAGACAGACACGGGTGTCGCTGTGTTGAGGAATACGCACCGTTGTTAAAATTTCATTTCCCAGCCGGCTGATCTCACCCCCCGTGGGGGCAAAAGCATAGTAGGTATACACCAAGGAAGGAGACAGCACCGCCAGCCACATACCGATAAGTAAAATCGGTGTGACCAAACTTCGTCGCTCTCGCCAGGCCAGCCAGGCGTACATTGCCACCAAAGGTGCCGTGGTCAACACGTGCGAGAAATGCATCAGGCCAGCCAAGCCAGCCAGTATCGCTGCCGTGTAGTTGCGCTTTGATAGCCAGGCTGCAATTGAGGCAAAGATAAAAACCCCAAACACTGATGGTGCCAGCAGCACACTGATCAACGACTGGTTCGCTACTCCTAAATACGTGCCCATCAAAATATTTCTGCCGAGCACCTCTCGGGTAATATCTCCCAGTAGCTCCGAGTGAATAAGAATGAGAGCCGCCGCCAAAAGTATCATGGTGGCTCGGGGCACATTTCTAAGCAGCGTGCGCCGGGCAATTAACAACAGTGAGCAAAGATATATTGCCACCAGAGCAAAGTGGTATACCGAAAACCAAGCCTCACCCAACCGCGTTCGAGTTAGTAGCACCAGACGGGTCCAAATCGGCCAGGGATCTATGGTCGTTGCCAGCCAGTCGTTGGCCAACAAGTTACCCAGCTCAAGCGCCCGGGCCCGGGTGAAGTAGGCCGGATGAATTGCGGAATATAGTGGGAACTGGGTATAGGACAGCCAGAAAAAGAAAGCTGCCAGCAATCCTCCTCCGATCCACCACCAGCGCTCACTCAATCCAGCTCGGTCCATATAAGGCAAATCTTACTAACACTACACCAGTCTCAATAAAGGTAAAGTGTCGTCCCAAGGCCAAATAGCTGACCTGTACGGGGCCCTTGGCTTACTATTTCTTCATTAC
>JACZRJ010000045.1 GCA_022574795.1 Patescibacteria group bacterium
GGGTACTGACGCAATTACCGTCAAGAATTTATCGGTGGTACAGGTTGATTCGGCCAAGAATTTACTCGTTGTTAAAGGCGCAGTTCCTGGGCGGCGGGGCGGTTTGGTTACCATAAAAACTATTGATACTTAGAGGTAGCTATGGCTTTAGATAAAACAACAACGGTTGACGCCAAGAACAAAACAGCTCCATCAGCTAGCTGGCAGGTGCAGCCGTTTGGTAGTGGGCAAGCTGGCACGGTTGCTACTCCTGAGTCTTGGCACCTCGTGGCCTCACCGATATTGCTGGCCCAGTCGATTGTCGTTCAGCGCAGCCGACAGAGAATTCGCCGAGCTCATACTAAGGACAGATCAGAGGTACGGGGCGGGGGACGAAAGCCCTGGCGTCAGAAAGGTACCGGTCGTGCTCGCCATGGTTCCATTCGCTCGCCTATTTGGGTTGGTGGTGGGGTAACCTTTGGCCCGCGAAGCCGGAGCGAATACACCGGATCACTACCTAAAGCGATGAAGCGGAGAGCGCTTAGTGGAGCGTTTGCCCAGCAGTTAGGGCAAGGGCGTCTGGGCTTGATCAAGCTGGAAAAAATCTTGCCGGAAACAACGAGAGCGTTTCGACAAGCTTTGCCTGAGGTACATGGCACGATTACGCTAATCCTTGCCCCAGATCAGATGGATCTTAGCCGGGTGGCTCGTAATGTCCCTAAGGTTTTGGTAGTGAGTGCCGATCGGGTGACGCCTCGAGATGTGTTAGTGGCCAAGCAGGTTTTGATCTCAGCTGCGGCACTGCTTATTTTGGAGAAGCGCAGTAAGGCGAGCAGGGCTACCTTGGCTACGTAAATAACTAGTGCTATGTCATTACTTTCATTTGCAAGAAAATTGACCGGACGGGCTGAGTCAAAGCCAAAGCCAAAGACCAAAAAGAAGGTCGGGGTTTCCGGTAGTGCTGCGCCTAAGCAGGCGGGGGAAGCTGCTGGGGCCAAAGCGGGTCAGAGCGCCAAGGAACCGGACAGCACTTTGGCTGAATCAACTATACCACTAGAGCCGTATCTGACTGAGAAGAGCGTTAACCAACATGCCTCGCTTAGAACGGTAACGTTTAAGGTACAGGCTACGGCCACGAAACATGAAGTAGCCCGAGCCTTTGAGGCCAAATACTCTTTTTCGCCAACGGCCGTGCGCTCGATAAGGATGTCGGGAAAGAGTCGCCGTCGGGGGCACTCTCTGGGGAAAACAGCCCAGTGGAAGAAAGTGTATGTGACGATGCCCGAGGGTAAGAGTATCGACTTTACGGTCTAGTCTTAGATATGCCAATTAAACTATACAAAACAACCAGAGGAGCCCGTAAACAGGCCTCGATAGTTGATCGCCGGGAACTGAGAGGAACACGACCTCATCGTCCCCTGACTTTGGCTAAACGACGGGGTTCCGGGAGAGGTGCGGCGGGTAAGATTACGGTTAGACATCGTGGCGGGGGAGCGAAACGATTGCAGCGAGTAGTTGATTTTGGACAAGCCAAGCTGGGTGTGACGGCAGTAGTTGAGAGTCTTGAGTATGATCCTAACCGAACAGGGTTTATAGTTCTACTGAAATATGAAGATGGTGATCGCAGGTACCGACTGGCTTGGGAAGGGGCCACAATCGGTCAGCGAGTTGTGGCGGACGTAGCCGCGCCTGAGGAAGTTGGCAATCGACTGCCGCTTAAAAAGGTAACCCCAGGAACAAATGTCTATGAGGTTGAGCTGAAGGTGGGTCGGGGAGCAAAGTTGTTACGGGCAGCAGGAGCGACGGCGGTGGTTATGGATGTCAGTGACGGCTTGGCCCAGCTTAAGTTACCGTCGGGAGAAATTCGGCTCATTCCTAGTGAAGCATTTGCTACGATAGGGGTGGCTAGTAATGTTGACAAGTGGCTTGAGCGAATCGGCTCGGCGGGGAGAATGCGCCGGAAAGGCCGTCGGCCGCAAGTGAGAGGTAAGGCGATGAACCCAGTTGATCATCCGCACGGTGGTGGTGAAGGACAACAGTCGATTGGTATGAAGCATCCCAAGACGAAATGGGGTAAGACGGCCTTGGGAGTCAAAACGCGGAAAAAGGATAAATATTCTGACCGCTTCATCCTAGCGCGGCGTAAAAAGAAGCGCCGCACCTAAACCAGATTTTGACAGAAATTATTTATCTTTCTATGGTAGCAAGCAATAGATACTAACTATGACACGATCACTTAAAAAGGGACCATTCATCGACGCTAAGTTGCTCAAGCGAGTTAAGGCGCTCAGGACTGGTGACCGCACGATTATTAAAACCTGGTCACGGTCCTCAACGATTTACCCAGAAATGGTGGGTTTTCGCTTTGGAGTTCATAACGGAAAGGATCACATTGAGGTGCTGGTCTTGGAGGATATGGTTGGTCATAAGTTGGGAGAATTTTCACCGACGAGAAAGTTCGTTCGGCACGGTGGTCGAATTCAGAAGGAGCAAGAAGCTGCGGCGGCAACTGGAGCAGCCTCGGCTGGCGGCAGCTCTGCCCCTAAAACTACGTAGTGGTAGTAATCAGCCATGGAAATTTCTGCTCAACACAAGAACGCTAGAATGTCAGCTCGTAAGCTGCGAGCTCTGCGTGAGGTTGTCATCGGTTTATCAGCGAGCGAGGCGGCCGATCAACTTGCCTTCCTGCCAGGGAAAGCGTCGCTCATTATGGGTCGGGTGCTGGCCAGTGCGATGGCTAACGCCAAAAATAATTTTGAGATTGAGACCAATACTTTAAAGGTAGTAGAGGTTGTCATCGATGGAGGATATGTCATGAAGCGTTGGAAACCGCGCAGTCGTGGGATGGCTCATCCTTATGTAAAACGAACCTGTCATGTGACTGTTGTTTTAGAAGAGGCTGGCCGGCAGGCGCCCAAGAGCCGGGGTCGCAAGGCTGAGATAGAAACTGTGCGTGTTGAGGACCTCTCGGAGAGTCAATTGAGATCTGACAGCAAGCCCCAGGCAGGTAGCGCCGGCGCCGCTCACAAGGAGCGGACTAAAGGGGAGCGGAGAGCAGCCGTGCATAAGGAGTATCGACGTAAAAGTATCTAGCTACTATGGGTAGAAAGACCAATCCAAAGATCATTAGGATTAGTAACCAGACACTGGTCTGGGACTCACACTGGTTTTCTGACCGGCAGAGCCAATACCGGGAGAATTTGCTCCAGGATTTGCTGATCCGACGGTATTTAGAAACGAAATTGAGAGCCGCGGCAATTTCGCGAGTGGAAATTGGGCGAGACCAGAAAGAAGTTGTCCTGACAATTCACACCTCGCGGCCGGCGATGGTTATTGGTCGCGGTGGCTCGGGAATTGAGCTTATCCAAGGTGATTTGAAGAAGATATTGTTAGGTAAACTACGTTTGCGAATCAATGTGCAGGAAATTCGTAATCCTGACACCAATGCGATGGCGGTGGCGACTCAGGTGGTAGATCAATTGGAGCGACGAATGCCGTATCGGAGAGCTTTGAAGCAATCGGTGCAACGGGCGATTCAGGCTGGAGCGGTGGGCGTGCGGGTGGCTGTGTCTGGCCGACTCAATGGCGCTGACATAGCTCGTCGGGAGTGGTTAGCGGAGGGTAGTGTGCCACTTGCCACCTTTCGGATTGATATTGATTACGCTCGGCTCACAGCCCGGACCGTGTATGGTGCCATTGGTGTGAAGGTGTGGATTAATCGGGGTGAGTTTTCAACGAAACCAGAGGAAGAGAAGCCCAAGCAGCAAAGCCGGGCTCCTCAAGAGGCCAAGCGTCAGCGAACATCACTGGCGGAGAAGGCCGCGGCGCAACGCCGGACTCCGGCGAAGAGCAGTAAAAAGTAAGGCCGATATGTTAACACCACGTAAAGTAAAGCATCGTAAGCAACATCAGGGTCGAGTGACCGGGGCTACCAAAGGTGCTCAGACGGTAGACTTTGGTCAGTTTGGGATTAAGGCTTTAGAAAATCGTTGGTTGACAGCTCGTCAAATTGAAGCAGCGCGACGGGCCATGACCCGCTTTGTCCAGCGGAGTGGTAAGATTTGGATTCGAGTATTTCCTGATAAACCAATCACTAAGAAGGGACAAGAGGTTCCGATGGGTAAGGGTAAGGGAGCAGTTGATCATTTTGTTTTTCCGGTGCACCGCGGCCGAATACTTTTTGAGATGGATGGTGTTGAAGAGGACGTAGCCAAGGAAGCTTTACGTTTGGCCAGCCACAAGTTACCGATGAAGACCCGTTTTGTGAAGCGCCATGGCTAATAAAGCTCACGACCTGCGTAATCTTTCTCAAGGCCAGTTAACTGGACGCCTGACAAGCATGCGGGCTGAATTGGTTGAACATCGTGAGAATGTTCGGTTGGGTAAGGAGAAAAATCACCGACAGCTGCGATATTTACGACGTGATATCGCGCGGGCCGAGACCGTGCTGCAGGAATTACAGAGCCGATAAGCTTGCCAGGGAACATTATTTTACTCATAGTTATTGCTTATGCCAGCTGACGAGACCACCACAGACTCACCTAAGCCTCCGGTAAAGACTGGACGGTCTTTGCGTGGGGTGGTGGCGAGTCGCTCGGGCACTCAATCGGTGACGGTAGTTGTTAAGCGGCTGGTTAAGCATCCCCTCTATCTTAAAAGGCTGAATAGAGAAAAAAAATATCATGCGCATGATGAAAATAATGAATATTCTCCAGGTGAGACTGTTATGATTGAAGAATCAGCCCCAACTTCCAAGAAAAAAGCGTGGAAAGTTATAAAGAAGATTTCATATGATACAACCGCAAACAAAACTTAACGTCGCAGACAATACGGGAGCTAAGATTATTCAGTGCTTTCGTGTTTTGGGTGGAACAAGAAGAAGGTATGCCCAGCTCGGAGACATAATTGTAGCTGCCGTGAAGGAAGCTGAACCAAGACGCATAGTGAAGAAGCACGAAATCGTGAGAGCTGTTGTTGTTCGCCAGAAAAAAGCATACAGAAGAAAAGATGGTTCATACATTCGTTTTGACGAAAATGCAGCAGTAATACTAGAAAAGGAAAAAGAGCCAAAGGGAGGACGTATTTTTGGACCTATTCCAAGAGAAATGCGAGAAAAAGGATTTACTAAGATAGCAGCTTTAGCCACTGAAGTTATATGAAGTTAAAGAAAGGAGACATAGTTTTAATAACTGCAGGAAAGGAAAAAGGCAAGAAAGTAAAGATTACAAAGACGCTTCCTCAGGTAGGCCGTGTTGTTTTAGACGGCGCAAATATTA
>JACZRJ010000046.1 GCA_022574795.1 Patescibacteria group bacterium
ACCTCTTGCTCCTGATCCGTCATCTTAAAACTCTTACCTGCCCCACCAAGATACTTACGATAGGTTAAATAACGGGCCAAGACTACCGCGCCACGAGGATTTGCCTCTGCTTGCTCAACCAATTGTTCACGTTGCGCATCCAACTGCCTAAGCACAGCTTCCCGCCGATCTCCCAGTCCAACCTTGGCCCGTTTCAAATCGGCCAGATCACGGGCCACCTCAAAAGCCGCCTGGGGAGTCTCCTCTCCAAGTTTTCTCTTAATTTCACTGGCTATCCTGGCCAAGTCCTCGGAGGTAATAACCTCATGTCCGAATATTTTCTCCGGCTGCGGCTTACTTTCCGGCAACGCTGACCCCGACTCCTCGGCAGCAGTCTTATCAGAAGACTCGTGCTCTGCCTTCGAACTTGCCCCGGGCGCTGCCTCCACGCTCATCTTCATACAATAATTATAATACGAATATGCTTCCCTGTCAAAGTAACTGCTCTCACCAAAACAGCGCTAGTAATCATTGGCTAGCGCCAATTTACGTAGTGTCAGCTCATCAGCTTTAGAAACACACTCGACGTGCATCAACCAAGACCAGCAACATACCTCTGCGCAGTTTAAGCTAATACCTGTTACCGTACCGCTGGATCCTTTACTCTGGCTATGGCTAATTCTGTAACTCTGGAGGAAGAGGCTGTGAGCCAGTTACCACATCAGGTTGCTTCACCAAATCGGGGTTTATGGTATTCAAAATTACCCAGGAGGCCAGCGCTAACACTACACCCAATATCGCACTGACAATTAAAGCTTTGGCGGTGGCAATCCTAGTCCCGCTGCCACCTGCTGTCATATAGAAGTAACCCCCCACCGCAATCATAATGACTGCCACCGACACGATTATGGCAACTAAAATATTAGCCAGCGTCCCAAAATAACCTTGTAACGCACCCACCCTATTAGGACCAGGCTCAAATTTCAACAAGATGTCGCAAATAGTTTTCCCGGCTACGCCAGGTATTGGCGCATCAGGCTCACCCCAGATGCAATCACCACTGCCGCTCGTGGAAGTGGAAGTCTGAGCCGCCACCGGAGCTGCCACCACGGCAACCATGGCTATCGCCAAAGCGCTAACTATCAGTCTTCGATGGATCACAGAAATCATGGGCACCGCTTATAAAACCTTATAGAAGGTAGTGTATCACACACCACGCCCCGCCTCAGGTAAGGGGCTTCAAATCTCGCCAGTTAGTACCTATCGAGACATCCACGGTCAGGGGCACATCAAGCGTATACACTCCCTCCATCAACTTTTTCATGTCACGGGCTAGCGCCTCCGCCTCAGCCGTGGCCACCTCACAAACCAGCTCATCATGCACCGTCAAAATAAGCTTGGCCTCTGGATACTTGGTGTGCAATAACTCGGTCAGCTCAATCATTGCCTTCTTTAGCAAATCAGCTGCGGTACCTTGCATCGGAAAATTAAAAGCGATCCTCTCGGCCTGGGCCCGAATGGCTGGTGCCCGAGCATTAATCTCCGGCACATAGCGCCGCCTCCCTAACAAGGTTTCCACAAAACCCTGGTCCTCCGCTTGCGCTACAACCTGCTCCAGTAAGTCGGTAATACCTGAAAACTGCTTACGATAACGCTCAATAAAAGAGCGAGCTTCTTCAATCGACACCCCGGTGGCGCCCGCAAACCGCTTAGGCCCCATCCCATAGAGCACGCCAAAGTTGAGGGTTTTAGCATCACGGCGCTGTTGAGCTGTCACGGTATCTTGGGGCACGCCAAACACCCAAGCTGCCGTCGCCGCATGAATGTCCCGCCCCTCACGAAAAGCGTCTATCATCTTCTCATCTTGGGAGATGTGTGCCGCCAGCCTCAGCTCCAGTTGCGAATAGTCGGCGGCGACCAAACGCCTACCCCGTGGCGCCACAAAAGCCGCTCGAATCTCCCGCCCCAGCTCAGTCCGCACCGGAATATTCTGCAAATTTGGAGACTCTGAAGACAACCGGCCCGTGGCAGCCACCGTTTGATTAAACGAAGCGTAGATCCTGCCCGTCTTGTGGTCGACCAACTCCGGCAACTTCTCGATATAGGTGCTCTGCAGTTTGGTCAGCTCACGATACTCCTCCAGAAGTTTTATAATTGGATGTGCCTCACGCAGTTTGGCCAGCTCGGCTGCTGCCGTTGAATAGCCTGATTGGGTACGGGTAATCTCATCAGTCGGCAGGTTCAGTTTTTTATACAGCACCTCCCGCAACTGCTGGGTTGAATTGATATTAAAAGTTTCCCCCGCCGCCTGATGAATTTTTTTAATCAGCGCCTGAATACGCCTGGCCCCTTTCTTCCGCAGCTCAGCCAGCTGCTTCAGATCAACCTGCACCCCGGCCAGTTCAATATCTGCCAGCACCGGGATCAGTGGCAATTCAATTTCCTCAAAGACGCGAGTTAAGCCTTCCTCTTTAATCCGAGGCGCCAACTTCTGGTACAGCTGCCAGGTAATGTCGGCATCCTCAGCGGCGTAGTGCCCCAGGTCCTTGAGTGGTACCGCCGCCAAGGTCCGCTGCTCTTTACCCTGGCCAATCAACTGCTCGATGGGGATGGGATGCCTGCCAAGCTCCTGCACCGCCAAAGTATCAAGTTTGTGCGCCCGAGAACCAGGATTGAGTAAATAACTTGCCACCATGGTATCAAAGGCAATACCTTTGAGCTCAATCCCAGATTGCCGGATCACTTCCAAATCGTATTTAAGATTGTGACCAACCTTTTTAACCGCCGAACTCTCCAGTAACTCTCGCCAGTCCGCCAAACCTTCAGGCGTTACCGGTACATACCAAGCTTCAGTTTTCTTGCCCTTCGCTATGGCAAAGCTCATACCAAGGATTGGCGAGGTCCTCGCCCCCAAACCATCCGTCTCGGTATCAAACGCAATGATCTTCTCCCGCAGTAGTTGCTCGCGCAGCTTTTTAGCTGCGGCGACTGTCTCCACAATATGATAGTTCGCTGGCATCGGTGGTAGTTCGGCTCGTTTATCCCCCAACAAAGATAGTTGGTTACCGGGCCTATTGCTGACTGGTAGTTTCTGCAACAAGTTACGAAACTCAAATCGCTCAAATAACTTGGTCACTTCACTAACGTCGTAATCAGCCAGCTCAGCTTCGCTCAGCGTAAAGGCCAGCGGCACGGTTAGTTTAATTTGAGCCAGTTTGCGGAAAAAAAGTGCTTCCTTCTTGTGTCCGGTCAGACGATTTCGCGCCCGGTTGGATACCTCATCTAAGTGCTGATAAATATTCTCGATCGAGCCATACTTGCTGACTAATTCCTTGGCTGTCTTATCACCAATCCCTGGCACGCCAGGAAAATTATCTGAGGCATCACCCGCCAGCCCTTTATAATCAGCGATGTATTCTGGGCCAAAGCCATACCGCTCGCGTACCAACTCCTCATCATAAGTCACCGTATCAGTAATCCCTCGTCGTAACGTTAAGACTGAAGTGTCGTCATCAATTAACTGCAGGGTATCCATATCGCCGGTCACAATCACTTTCTTAACCCCGCCGTCTATTTTGGTAACCAAGGTGCCAATAATGTCATCAGCCTCAAAGCCCTGCTTCTGCACAATCGGAATATTGAAGGCCCTCACCACTTGCCGCACGAGATCAAACTGCCAGACCAGATCATCGTCTGGCGCCTCTCGCTGAGCCTTATAATCAGCATAGGCTTTATGACGAAAGGTTGGACCTTTAACGTCAAAGGCCGCGACCACATGGGTCGGCTTCAGCTTCGTTAACAGTTTTAGCAACATCATGGTAAAGCCGTAAACCGCATTGGTCGGCTCACCATCACGCGTGCTCATCGGCGGCAAGGCATGATAGGCCCGATGAATCAGAGCATGAGAATCTATTATGGCCAACGTGACTTTACGCTGCGCCGACATAATCAACTGTAGCCTTATGAGTCATCCTTGGTAATAGTTACACGCCGGTGAGTCTTCACACCAGTATGACTAAACTGTAATCGCATCGCTTTAGCTGGAGCTTGTTCACCCAACTTTTCTGCCCACTCAATCACCGTTACTCGTCCCTCCTCATTAGCACGCTCTAGCGTATCTCGCACTGCCATATCCTGACTCACGCTGCCGGGCTCCAATCGATATAAATCAACATGCACCAAGGTCACAACCTCGGAATGACCCCTTACCTCGTATTCACTTGCCACCGTGAATGAAGGCGAAGTAACCCTTTCGACTACGCCCAGCGATTGCGCCAGTCCCTGCACAAAGACTGTCTTGCCGCTACCAAGCTCACCTTGTAACAACAGCACTGCTCCCGAGGTAAGCTCCTGCGCTACCTCAGCTGCCAGTTGATGCATCTCTGACACACTTTGAACTAACAACCCTAGCTTAGCCGACATACCAAATCACTGTTGCCAAACCTATTAAATACAGCGCAAACGGCAGCAGGGAGACTCGCTCAACAAATCGCAGTAATAAATATATCGCCACCAGCCCACTAAGGAACGAGGCCAGCCAAGCAATCAGCAAGAGCTGTAGTGAAAAAAAGTCTGTTTCAAACAGTGAGCCAACACTGGCTAACCCGGCACCAGCAATAATTGGAGCTGACAGTAAAAACGAGAACGAGGCCGCCTGTCTTCGCGACATCCCGCGCCACCGACCAGCGGCCATAGTAACACCTGATCGCGACACCCCGGGAAGCAGAGCAAAAACTTGCGCCAAACCAATCAGCCAAGCATCGTGCCAGCTCGCTCGAGCCAACTGATTGTTCTGACTAGGCCTACGATCAGCCAACCAAAGCACCGCGGCAGTCATCATTAGAGACACCACCAGCCAGGTTGGCGTGCGGAAGATTCGAACTACCTCATCTTGGAATAGATAACCAACCAAGGCAGCCGGCACAGTTGCCAGAGCCAGTTTACCAGCCAACTCCCGCTGCTCACGACTCGCTGGATCATCACTGAACAAACTTCTGCCGATTCCCCACCAGACCGACCGGAAATAGAACAGGACTGCTCCCAGAGTTCCCAAGTGCAGCCAAGTATCAAGCGCCACCCCGTTAGTATCCGAGATACCAAACAAAAGGCGGGCTGCTAGCAGGTGCCCCGACGAGCTGATCGGCAAAAACTCCGTCAACCCTTGAATCACAGCCAAAAATACTGCACTACCTATTTCCATGCCTCAAATCGTAGCTGTTCCAACCCACTAACGACACCCTATTCCCTATCCCGCCGCCG
>JACZRJ010000047.1 GCA_022574795.1 Patescibacteria group bacterium
AGGCCATAAACCGTTCAATCCCGGCACGAAATTCAACTCTCGGTTCAAAATTAAGCTCAGAGATAGCCTTAGTCAGGTCCGGGCATCGTCGTTGTGGTTCACCTGCTGGGTAATTTTTTGGGTAAGGAATAAGTTTATACTCAGACGTACTGCCGGACTTGCTCGCAGTATCGACAAAAATCTGGGCTAAATCACGCATGGCGATCTCGTTGTCGGCATTGCCAATGTTGTAGGCTTCACCGGGTTTGCCAGTCAGTAATACCTTCAAAAAGCCCGTAATAGCGTCTGTTATATAGCAAAACGTGCGTGTTTGATGACCGTCACCATGCACCGTGATTGGTTGGGAGTTCATCGATTGATAGGCAAACATCGGCACTACTCGCCTATCATCATGCTTCATTCCCGGGCCAAATACATTGAACGGCCGAACAATTTTAGTGGGCACACCATATTTTTGCTGGTAGATAGTGCAAATAGTCTCCGCTAGCCTCTTGGACTCATCATAACAAGCCCGGGGACCAACGCTGGAGACATTACCGAAGTATGTCTCAGGAGTCGGCACCGAAGCAGGATCAGGATCACCATATATCTCACTTGAGCTAAAGAAGAGAAATGCCTCGAGTTTATTCTTCCGAGCCAACTCCAATAAATTCTTTGCTCCGGTCACAGCACTCTCAATAGTTTCCAAAGGATATTGCATGTAGTAAACCGGCGAGGCCAAGCCAGCCGCGTGGATAATATAGTCAATGTCTTCACGAATAGGTAGCGGCTGAGTTACGTCTCCCCATACATCCAGCACGTTCTCGCTATCATGTACATCGAATTCAGGGTCTTTTGATCCGGTAATGTAGTTATCGACTGAGATAACTCGCATCGGCTCAGCCAGTACCTGACGATTAAGATAGTCAAAAACTCCTAAGAAATACTTACCCAGAAAACCGGCCCCACCACTGATCAGCAATGTCTTGCCAGCCAGACGCGGCGCCTCTGCCTTGAGGCTATCGGCAATAGTTTTAATGTCCTCTTGTACGATTGATAATTTACTCATAGTGCTTCTCTTCTATACTACTCTTGGCTTAGGGACTGGTACAATAAATTTTCCGCCTTGTTGAGCGTAGGCCTGGTGATTAGCCATAATCGGCTCAGCGAAATTCCAGGCCAGCAACAAGCAATACTCTGGCGTATCTTCATACAATCGATCAGGTGACACAATTGGAATATGAGTACCTGGCATCACCCGCCCTTGCTTATACTTGGTGTCATCATCGACAATATATTCAAGATCATCATGAGTCAAGCCAAAGGCGTACATCAACGTCGTCGCCTTAGCTGGAGCTCCATAGCCCACGACCCGCTCACCTTTTTCCTTAATGGTGTCGATAATCTCACGTAAGGTAGTCTTATTGTCGGAAATCCGCTGCGCGAAATCTTGATATGTTGTCAGGCTATCAAGATGATGGTCATTCTCCTCGCTCAAAAGATCGCCGACAGCAGCCTTCACCTCGTGGCCCCCAGCCTCTTTTTGCACGAAGACTCTAAGCGATCCACCGTGTACTTCTGGGCGCTCGACATCAAAAATCTCCAGGCCCTGCTTTTTGAAGTACCTCACCAGTGGTTGTAAGTGGTAATAACAAACATGCTCGTGATAGATAATATCGAACAGGTTATTCTGTAGTAGGTCATCCAAATACTGCACTTCAAATACAAAAACTCCGTCATCCGCCAGTAATGTAGCTACGGCTTTAACGAAATCATCCACCTCATCGGTGTGAGCAAATACGTTGTTCGCGGTCACCATCGCGGCCGGACCACGCTGCTCGACAATCTGCTCGGCTAGCTCTGTAGTGAGAAAATTCGGCATAGTCTCAATACCCTCAGCCGTTGTTTGAGCCGCGATGTTTTTTGCCGGATCGATACCCAGCACCTGTACCCCTGCTTTTTGTAACGGCTTGAGTAGCACTCCGTCGTTGCTGCCCACATCAATTACCAAATGCTTCTCGGTTAAGCCAAAGCGATCAATGAGTCGCTTAGCATAGTCGGCAAAGTGGGCCACAAAAGTTGGTGAGGTTGAGGAAACATACAGGTAGTTCCTAAACAGCACTTCAGGATCAACCACATCGCGCAGCTGTACTAAGTTGCAATCCTCGCAGAAGTAAACAGTCAGTGGCGCAAACGGTTCAGGTTCACCAACCTGTTCGGGAGCAAGATAGGCATTAGCCAGCGGAGTTTCACCAAACGCTAGCACCTGCTCTAACTTCTCGCTGCCGCACAAACGACAAGTCTTCCTGGTTTGGTATACCCGCTTAACGACGCGCTCCTTAAGGTTAGTCTCGTCCATAATTATTCGGCCAGTGATATCATCCTTAACCTAACGGTTAGTCTCGTCCATAACTATCTTCCTTGAAGCGGTAACATTCTTAGCCTGAGTCTTTACTTGCTCGTGCCGCTGCTTCCTTAGGATCAATCAACGTAACTCTAATGATGTCTCTCTCATATTCTGTCGCGTCTCCAGAGCGAGGTGTAATCGCTAGAAACTCGCTGTCCTCGAGAAACTCCATCGCATGAGCCACCATCGGAACGGTATAAAATAACTGCCCTGGCTCAATAATGTATTCGGTAAGCGGAGCAGATTCGTCAGCAGCAGGTCGCTCAACATAGCGTATTTTTCCAGAAATTAGATAGCAGACATGTGAATCCTTTTGATGATAGTGATTTGCTCTAACTGTTCCTGCCTTCGAGGTGATTCTAAGCACACTACTAGAGTTGTTGGCAGTATCTAATTGCTCAATAATACCTCTCTCGTCGTCGGCCAGGACTTCGGGCTTGGAAACGACCGTAACTTTGGTTGCGGGCGATGTAGACATACACTAAAGCTTATGACTTATGGGCTATACACTAGCCTTAGGACATAAAATAATCAAATGTGCAAATGCACAAAGGTGGGATGCCGGAGTTTGGTTGAACGGGATCGCCTCGAAAGCGATTAGGCCTTCACGGGCCTCGGGGGTTCGAATCCCTCTCCCACCGCTACTCAAGTAGTCACCGTAGGTGACTATTCAGATGTCACGCTTCATTATCTTGAGTAACTCTTTACCCTGCAGCTGAATCACAATGAAACCCTACCTCAGTGGGCTGGACTGAAGAGCTACAAGTATGTGAAAAGGCGAAGACCGCAAGTCCTGGCAGGTGAATTAAACCCCGAAGTGCACAAACACAGCATCGTGCGTTGATACACTGGTTGAAGAGCAAACCTTCATCCATTAACCAACAACACGATGCTGTATCATCATCTTACCCAAGTAGATCGCGTTCAGCTGGCGGCTTTAAAGCGCGCCGGACACACACATACATTTATTGCCTCCCAGTTAGGTGTGCACTACACCACCATCGGACGAGAGCTTAATCGGAATAATGCGGACGGTCGCTATCACGCTACCACTGCCCGATTGCAGACAGCCGAACGACGACGAGTGGCCAATCAGCATTGTCGCAAGCTCTCTGGTAATCTTCGGCTCCAACGAAAAATCGAGCGGAAACTCACCAAGCGCCAATGGTCACCCGAAGAGATTGCTGGACACTTCGGTGATATCTCTCATCCCACTATCTACCGGTGGATCTATGAAGAAAGACCAGACTTGAAGCGGCACCTGCGTCATCGGGCAAGCAAATGGCGTCGCAAACACGGCACTGCAACCCGCGAAGTGTGGCGAGAGCGTCAAAAGAAGCGTTGGATTGATACTAGACCGAGTATTGTTGACCAACGAAAAAGATTTGGCGACTGGGAAGGAGATACGGTAATTGGCACTGACCGAAAGGCTGCGATTCTAACACACGTTGAACGCAAGAGTGGCTACGTGTTTCTCGACAAGCTCGAGAGAGCCTTAGCCCAAACAGTAAGAGAGAAAACCAGGCAACGGTTTACACGATTACCTAAGCGGCATCGTCGCACCATCACCTATGACAACGGCACTGAGTTTTCCGCTCACGAGTTCATAGAGCGCGAGACGAAAGCGACGGTGTATTTTGCTCACCCCTACTCTTCTTGGGAGCGCGGTTGTAATGAAAATCTCAATGGTCTGCTTAGGCAGTATTTCCCCAAGAAAACTTCACTGGCTGAGGTTACGCAAGAACAACTTGATCGAGTTGCTTGGTTACTTAATACTAGACCGCGTAAGCGACTCAACTGGCTAACGCCAGCGCAGGTGTTTAAGAAAAAGGGTGTGCACTAAGGATTTACATCTACCTACTATAACCTGTAAGACTTACCAGCCACGCCAGCCGTAAAGCCTTAACTAGCTATTTTCGAGAGCGACGTTCCTGTTTAAGCTGTCGGTAGATTTTCTCTGCTCGGCGTAAATCATCAACCGTATCAATATCAACGCTCAAACGATCATCAAGCACATAACCATGAAGATTCTTGCCCCACACGTTACCGTGCTCCAGCGCTTCTGGCCGCAGCACAAACTTGCGACGGGTTATATCAATTTGCGCATCTTGGAAATGAACCGGATACAGTTGCTGCACCTTTTGTCTCGGCTGATCTGGTCCGTGCTTACGTCGCCAGGCATTATCGAACACCGGCGACAGCTTCCCCGCCGACCCGACTTTGCCACTACCTTTCAAGTGCCACATTTTATACGGCAAGAGCGGAGCTGGAATGACACTCTTAACACCATCTGCCTGTGAGCGTTTAAGGTAACGAATCATAGCATCAACATCACTGGCAAAACGCAAGGGTCCGGTTGGCCTTAAATTCACTAAATATTCTGGTACCCAGCCGTGTGTTGCCTCCAGCCAAGTAACGGCATGGTGATACCAGCCCGCATCATCACTATCCGGTTGCGAATATTTTTTCGGACGAGGAGCTACGATTGCTCCTAACCGCTCAGCTTCGCGAGCAATGCGAGCATTCTCTGTCGAAACCACCACCGCATCAATCTGGTCAGCTTCAAAGGCTACCTCAATGGCCCAGGCCAGCAAGGTCTTGCCACCCAGCTTCCTCAGGTTTTTCCAGGGAATACTTTGCTGACCACCCCGCGCCGGAATAATGGCCACGACCTCAACCGGCTCGCGCTTGGGATTACGTCGTTTCATATCTACCAGGTAGTGGCTCCTGACCTAACAAACCAGTAATCCCCTTGAGCCAGACCTACCACTCCCCCAACGTCGTCTTACGCTCCGTGGGATCCAGGGCAGCAATTCGCT
>JACZRJ010000048.1 GCA_022574795.1 Patescibacteria group bacterium
AACTCAAGAGACGGTGATTTTAAAGAATGTCCCGCACATTCGCGACGTGGATAGCTTGCTGGCAATTCTTAGCAGTCTCGGTACAGACGTAGAACGCCAGGGTAATACCGTCCAGGTTACTGCCGCGGAACTGAAACTAAGCGATTTGGCTAAGGATATGGTCGGACAACTACGCGGCTCGATCTTATTGTTGGGAGCTTTGTTGGGACGAGATCGACTAGTAACACTTCCGAGGCCGGGCGGTGACGTTATTGGAGCCAGGCCACTGGATGTTCATTTTGATGCCCTAGCTCAACTTGGCGCGACAATTTCTGAGACCAATGAGTCAGTGACGATTGATGGCGCCCAGCTTAAGGCCGGCTTAGTAACCCTCCAAGAGTTTTCGGTAACTGCCACTGAGAACGTGCTACTGGTGGCAGCCTCACTACCAGGCACAACTATAATTCGAATAGCAGCAGCTGAGCCGCACGTGGTGGCCTTGGCTGAGCTGTTGACTGCAATGGGGGCAACAATTGAGGGAGCTGGATCACATACAATTACGGTGCACGGATCCACGGAGCTAGGCGGCGCCTCAATCAGCGTTATTCCAGATATGTTAGAGGCGGGATTTTTTATCCTCTTGGCTGCAGCCAGCCAATCTAGGCTAACAGTCACCAGTGTGCCAGTCGATAATTTGCGACTATTTTTCAAAAAACTTGACGATATCGGCGTGAATTATGAGATCGAGGGCGACAACGTCATGGTTACACCTGCCCGCCTGAGGGCCTTTCGTATGCAGTCATTAATTTATCCTGGCATTGCGACCGACTTGCAGGCGCCATTTTCAGTCGTAGCCACCCAAGCGAACGGTTCTTCACTGATTCACGACCCGATGTATGAGGGTCGACTACGCCATGTTGGGGAACTGGCCAAGATGGGAGCAAACGTCACGATTTGCGATCCACACCGGATTATTGTGGTCGGCCCCACTGAGCTGGTGGGCAAGCATATCAAGAGTCTTGATGTGAGAGCTGGTGCTACGCTGGTTATGGCGGGCCTGATTGCGAGCGGTGAAACTATAATTGATAACGTCGAAATTATTGAGCGAGGATACGCCGATTTAGTCGGACGCCTGAAAGGAATTGGTGCTGATATTGAACGGCGAGACGATAAATGAAACGACTGACGAGGGGTCGTGACTTCTTGAAGTGTTATGGGTATGCTTCGAAATGGTGTTGCTGACTCTTTTTTATCCCCACTATGCGTATAATTCGTAAAATCGCCATCGATTTAGGAACTACTAATACTTTGATGTATGTGCCCGGTGAGGGCGTGGTGCTTAATGAACCTTCAGTGGTGGCAGTTTCAAAAGAGGAGAACGCCGTGTTAGCAATTGGTAACGAGGCTAAAGAAATGATTGGTCGGACGCCTGAAGCTATTACTGCCTATCAGCCACTCAAGGACGGGGTCATTGCTGACTATCGAGTAACGGAAGCAATGCTGCGTTTTCTTATTCAAAAGATCGGAGCCTCAATACGATTCTTGCGTCCCGAGGTGCTGGTGTCGGTACCAGCTGGAGTGACTAGTACCGAGCGGCGGGCCGTCGTTGATGCCACCATGTCAGCTGGAGCAAAGTCTGCCTATCTGATTAAGGAACCGATTGCGGCCGCAATTGGTGCCGGAATACCGATCGGCGAGAGCTCTGGTCATATGATTGTTGATATTGGTGGTGGCACGACCGAAATCGCGGTGATTTCACTGGGTGGTATTGTAACTGCCCAGTCGGCCCGAATTGGCGGACGTCGTTTTGATGAGGCGATCGTTGACCATGTCCGTAAACGCTACGGCGTCATTATTGGTGAGCAGACTGCAGAACGCATTAAGCTGTCAATTGCTTCAGCCGTGCACCAGGAAAAATCTACCTCCCTTAGTATTCGGGGTCGGGACGTCGCCACCGGCTTGCCTAAGGAAACCGTTATTTCATCACAGGAAATTACTGAGGCCTTGCGGGATCCGCTCGAGGAGGTCATTCAAGCCATCAAGACTGTTTTACAAAACACCCCGCCAGAATTAGCGGCTGATGTGATTGATACTGGCATTGTTGTCAGTGGCGGTGGAGCGCTGTTGTCTAACATTGATCAATTAATCACGACAGCGACGGCGGTACCTTGCTATATTGCGGATGACCCGCTGGTTTGTGTAATCAAGGGTGCGGGAGCGGCCCTAGAAAACATTGATGCTTACAAACGAACTGTGCTGTTAAGCCAATAGAACGTTTGGGCTTGCTGGCCCGGGGGAGCTGTTAGATACTGGTTCGATGTCAAAAAAGACTCTGTCAGTTGCCTTGGTGCATGATGAGCTCATCCGACGGGGCGGAGCCGAGACGGTGCTCGAGGAGTTGCTGCGCCTGTATCCTGAGGCCGATGTCTATAGCCTATATGCTGGAGTGCCCCGGATCGTAGTTGATGACATTTCCTATCCAGTTCAGACCACCTATCTGCAACGTCTGCCGCTTTGGTTTCGCCGCCACCCGAGAAGACTGTTGCTGCTGCTGCCGAATGCGGCCGAGCAAATTGATCTGGCCCACTACGATGTGGTGATCAGTTCCAGTAGTGGATTCGCCAAGGCGGTAGTCACCCGCAGCCTGGTTCCGCACATCTGCTATTGCCACACCCCAACACGATATCTCTGGGATGCTCATGATGAAGTCTATCAACGAACTACCAAGCTTAAGCGTTTTCTCGCCGCTCCTGTGCTGCATCGTTTGCGTCTCGTTGACTTCGCTGCCGCTCAACGGGTGGATACCTTTGTGGCTAATTCTCACTGGACGCAGCAGCGAATTCGCAGTTTTTATGGCCGAGCTAGTCAGGTGATTTATCCGCCAGTCGACACTACGTTCTATACTCCGTTTAGGTCCGCCGGCAACTCGGCCACCTCGCGAGCACAAAATCTACCGGCTGACCAGCGACCTTTTTTGTGCGTGGGCAGACTGACGGCAAGTAAGTATTTTGATCGAGCAATACAGGTCTGCGAAAAATTGGCGCTACCGTTGATAATTGTAGGCACCGGTTATGAGGCCAGTCGCCTGAGGAAATTAGCTGGCCGACATACGCGCTTTGTCAATTACATCTCCCGCGAGCAATTACGGACCTACTATCGGACGGCTCGGGCCCTGTTACAACCGGCGGCTGAGGACTTTGGTATCGCAGCAGTTGAAGCGCAAGCCTGTGGCTTGCCAGTGATCGCCTATGGTATTGGGGGAGCAAGTGAAACTGTGCTGCCTACTAAAACTGGTTTGCTCTACGACACGCCTAACCTTGAGGCGCTGGCTGATGCAGTTCGTCGGTTTATTGACCTCGAGCCTACTTTGGAGCCGGCGATTATTACGCAACATGCTGGTCAGTTCAGTACCGCCCGCTGGCGAGACGCAATGCTCAGCGTCGTGGAGAGTGCAGTTGCGAGAGTCGCCACCCTACCGTTAGACTAACAAGGCATGCAGTACATACTTCATACCGACCACCTAAGTTTGTCAGCAGCTGATCGCGATATGCTGGAAAAAAAGCTGGAACGCTTAGAGAAATATTTAACAATCCCTTTTGTGACCGATGTTCACTTCGCTCAAGATCAACATCACCGAACCGGTCAGACAATAACGTGTACGATTAATATCGAGATGAGTAAGAAAGTTTGGCACGCTGAGCGCAGCGGAGATACGGTGCAAGATGCCTTGGACAGCGTGATCAAAGCCTTGCAGAACGAATTGAGGCGCGCCCGTGGAAAAAGGCAGGACAGCGAACGGGGCGTTTAATCCTTTTTAGTAGCTTTTCTCACCCAGCCCCGTTATTCTCGGGGCATGGCATTATTAGGATTTGGAGGTGGCCGGAGCCGGCATGAGCGAGCGGCTGATCAATATAAGCCGGTAGCACAGAAAGTTGTTGACTTAGAAGCGGACTTCAAGCGGCTATCAGACGCGGAACTTAAGCAGAAAGTCGTCAGGCATCTGGGCGATTCTTTGAGTGATCTAAAGCAGCAGGTACCCGAGATATACGCTGGGGTTAGAGAAGCCTCGGCGAGAACGTTGAAGATGCGTCACTTTGAAGTGCAGATTATTGGGGGGTTGGCCTTGCTTGATAATGCGATTTGCGAAATGAAGACTGGCGAAGGCAAGACGCTATCAGCAACGTTGCCGCTGACGTTGCATGCCTTGACCGGCCAGGGCTGCCACTTAGTTACCGTTAATGATTATTTGGCCGAACGAGATGCCGCCTGGATGAGACCAGTCTTCGAATTCTTTGATCTCACCGTCGGCGCAGTGGGGCCAGGAATGTCGGCTGAAGAAAAACGAGAGGCGTATGCGGCAGAGATAACCTACGGTACCAATAACGAGTTCGGTTTTGACTATTTGCGAGACAATATGGCAACCGATCCCTCGCAAATAGTTTTGCGAGGACTGAAATATGCCATTGTTGATGAGGTGGACAACCTCCTTATTGATGCGGCACGCACCCCACTTATCATCAGCGCTCCTGATGTGGAAGCAACACAGAAATACCAGATATTCGCCCGGTTCGTTCCCCGTCTGCATACGGGACAGGACTATGAGATTAAGGAAAAGGAACGCAGTGTGGAACTGACCGACGATGGCTACCAAGTGATCGGCGAGGCTGCCGATGCGCGCGAGGCAGACATTGAGAGCGCGATCGAGCGGGTTCTTGCTGACGCCGGGGAGCCCATGACGGTCGAGCAGATCATTGAGGCAAGGCCGGTGACCCCGAAGGTCGGAAAGACCAAGCTGCGGTACATGCTCGCCGACGGCGTGGGCGGGCGTTGGGGATCATCCGGCAAGGGCGTGAAGCATGATCCCCTGCTCTACTTCGCCCTGCCCGGTGGCGAGGCGGATTCGTTTCAATCGCCTCTGCCCCTAGGGGGTGACCGTGATTGAAACGAATCGGAATCAACCCCCAATGAGTGATTGAACTTCCTATAGCGCAAGAAGTATGGTACGATGGTGAGGACATGATGACTGTGACCGAAAGACTGAGACAGGCGGTCGAGACCTGCGGCGAGAGCCGGGCGTCGATCAGCCGGGCGACGGGGGTCAACGAGGGCATCCTGAGCCGATTCGTTGTGAACGGCGATGGGCTGCGATCGGACAC
>JACZRJ010000049.1 GCA_022574795.1 Patescibacteria group bacterium
ATGGGTGCGGTAGTGCGCAGCTCAATAGTTAATTCCTGATTTGCTATTCCTCTCAGCGGAGAGAAGTTAAAAATGTCATATTTATCATCCTTAATACCCTGGGCTGGAATGGTGGCGCGCCTCAACTCCTCGCCAGTGGCTGATTTTAGAGAAAGAATGATTTCCCCGTCTAGGTTGCTGGCACCATACGGTACTAACAGGATGCCGATGGCGCTTAAGATATCCTTGGTCGGGGTAATGGTTTGTCCGATAGTAGCTTTATCGGTGAGTTGCCAGTGTGTGGCGTAGTTATCCTGACCGGCCACTTCCAGGTAGGCCGATTGACTAAACAATAAAGCCGGGATTACTAACACCACAGCGATGGCAACTAGCGAGAGCAAGTCGGGTTTAACTTTTTTAAGCCAGGCAAGAGACAGCGGTTGCATATGACTAATTGTAATACTTTATCTTTCTATCGGCTTTAGGATAAGTCTGGCGGTGGCAAGAGTCGTAAGCAGAGAGATAATGAGGCCAGGTACTAGCCCGGGGGCCTGATACTGTAGGGTGACCGGTTGATCAGAGTTGACGGAGATGGCCAGGCGGCCGGCGGCGGATGAGACTTTTAGGTCCTTGGCGGTCCAGCCCGTGGCGTAATTAGCCTTTACTACCAGGGTGTCAGGCTCGGTGGTTGGTGCGAAAAGAGTCAGCTTATTTGGGAGACCACGCGGCTTGCTCATAAAGTCGATTGTACTGCACTACACCTCCTGTGCTAAACACTCTAGGCTGATGGTATGTGCGGAATAGCAGGAATATGGCAACGTGATGGCGAGCCGGTTGATTCACGGCTACTGGCTCGTATGGGGCAAGTATTAGCCCATCGGGGTCCTGACGATGCTGGCCAGTGTATTGTGGGGTCGGTTGGCTTGGCACATCGGCGACTGTCGATAATCGATTTGACGGCGGCTGGGCACCAGCCGATGAGCACGCCCGACCAGCGATACACCATCATCTTTAATGGGGAGATCTACAATTATCAGGAATTGGCCAAAAAGTATTTGTCAGGCGTGTCGCTGGTCTCCAACTCTGATACCGAAGTACTGCTACATTTACTGGCTAGCCAGGGGGCCGCAGCTTTGCAATTAGTTCGAGGAATGTTTGCTCTGGCTTTTTGGGATGCTACAGAGGAAACTTTATTATTGGCTCGGGATCCGTTTGGCAAAAAGCCACTGTACTACAGCCAGAGTGGCAAGGCTTTGCTGTTCGCCTCTGAAATAAAATCATTGTTGGAGCACCCAGATGTCTCCCTGGAGCTTGATCGGCAACAGCTCGCTAAGTACTTTTTGTATGAGTATGTGCCGGCACCAGCCACTGGTTATACAGATATTGAGCAGTTGCCGATGGGGGCTTTTATGAAAGTAACGGCCACGACGTCTACCATTGAGCATTATTGGCAACTGAAGTATCTGCCTAAGAGTGAGCTGGGCGAGGCACGGGTTACTCGTGAGTTTGACCGACTCCTTACTCAGGCGGTTGATCGGCGCTTGATTTCCGATGTACCAGTCGGGTTGCTGTTGTCCGGCGGGCTTGATTCGACAGCCATAGGGTGGTACATGCAGCAGGGTACTGTGGCGCACCGTCATTCATTTTCGGTATCATTTGATGAGTCAACGTTCGATGAGAGTTCTTACGCCCGCCTGGCTGCCAGGGCATTACAGACTAACCATCATGAGTTATTGTTCACCGTTGATATGTTTCGAGACTTGGTGGTCGAGCTTACCGGGAAGATGGATATTCCATTGGCGGACGCCTCTTTGTTGCCAACCTATGCAATTAGTAAGCTGGCCCGTGAGCATATCACGGTGGCCTTGGATGGCGATGGTAGCGACGAGCTGCTGGGAGGGTATGGTACTTTTACTGCGGCTAACGTAGCAGAGCGGTTGGCTTGGTTGCCATCAGGCGCAGTGGGACTACTCGAGAAATTAGCTAGCCTGTGGCCAACAACGCTCGGTGACTTTTCCTTTGATTTTAAAATAAAATCTTTTACGCGAGGCCTGTCGTATTCCCTGGCGCGTCGGAATCAGGTTTGGCTGGGGTCGTTTTCAGATATTGAGCTGCCGCAATTACTAACCGAGCCGTGGGCCTCAGCGGCCCAGGATGTTTTCGAGGATGTCGATGGTTTGAAGGAGCAACTGGCTGGCTTGTCCATAACCGACCAGGTATCTCTACTGACAATAAATCACTATTTACATAATGACATTCTGGTAAAGCTTGATCGGGCGACAATGTTCACCAGCTTGGAAGCGCGAACGCCATTTCTCGATATTGATCTGGCCAGTTTTGTGGCCACGCTGCCGGTGGAGTATAAGCGGGATAAGGCTTTACTTAAAAAAGTGATGCGCTCTCGGATTCCGGATAAGATTATTGACCGACCCAAGAAGGGGTTTGGAATTCCGTTGGGCTACTGGTTGAAGGGACCACTGCATGACTGGGCGCGAGAGGTTCTTGATACCGAGAAGCTTAAGCGGGATGGAGTACTAAAGCCCGCTTATGTCACCCGGCTACTCAATGAACACCAGGCGGGGAAGGCCGATCATCGGAAGAAGTTGTGGACCCTGTTGGCCTGGCAGTTGTGGTTTGATCGGTGGATTACGGGGTAAAGAGCGCTTAGCCGCGAACATTATTCACTCGGGAATACTATTTTATAGATTGTGGCGCGATTGATTTCGTGGTCGCCCGGCTCGACCTGGTAGGTAGCTATCTGGGTCACTTGCACGCCGGTTGGTGGTTCGCTGTTGTGCACAAATGATAGGGGATCTGAGAGTCTCAAGCTCGATACGACATAATTAATTTCTAGATCCTCTAGTCTTTGCCAGGCGGCAGCATTGCTCAGCTCGCCGGCGAATTCATCGTTTCCAAAGACTGCTCGATCACCGAGGTAGAAACGAATCATCAGATTTTTCCAGTCAAAGGCAATTGATCCGGGTAAATCTCGCGCCGTGTGTACGGCTTGATACCAAGCATATTCTCGTAGTTGAGATTTTTGTAGGTGATCACGAGTATCGGCCAGCGAGGCGTTTAACCAGACAAAGGTGCTGGTGCCCAGTAGAATTATTGCAAAAACCACACGGGCGAGCTTGCCCCAGCCTCCTTCCCGTGTCGATAGTTGCACAAACTTCCACAAGGCATGCAGGCCGGCCATGACTAGTAAGGCCATTAGTGGCCAGCGCATGCCATCCAGGCGGATGTATGATGGTGCCCACCATGCGATGGGTACTGATAGGGCCAAGAATGGTAGAGTTAAAGTTAGTACATCTATTGGGCGACGTCGAAAAATTAGATAAATTAAGCCGAGGGCAGCCAGTAGGCCGGCGGCGTGGGCCGGCAGTCCCACCAGGTTCAAGACATGTTTGTGAAAACCTAGGGTGTCATCACGTAGCTCGCCGCGCAGGATTTTCGGGCGAGTGTATATGTCATAGAGACCAGATCGTTCCCAAATGTGGTTGAAGTTTTCCCAGGTTTCCTTAATAGACAGCGCACCGTACATTTCAGATTCACTGGCGACGGCTAGGTATTCGGAGGGCCAGATACTATCAGTTGTCTGCCAGATCAGCGCACCATAGGGTACTAAAACGGCTCCAGCTAAAGCGGTCACTACTACTATTTTTTGCCAGCTTTGGCGCAGGCGCCAGGCAGCTAAGAGCCATAACACGGCCGCCACGATCAAGCCTTCGTGCCTGGTTATAGTCATGGCTCCGAGTAATAAGCCCAGTGATATGAGAGCTGTCTTTTTTGGCAGCCAGAGGGTGGCTAGGACTCCGGCCGTGACTAGAGCAGTGAGGGTGGTGTCGGCGTAGCCTCGGATTGAGTAGGCTAAAAAGGGAAAGAAGGCGGCATACATAAACAAGGCTGAAACAATCGGCAGGCGGTGCAGGCGCAAGCGTAAGCCGGTGAAATACAGGGCTGCTAAGGCAGCCAGAGACGCGATCAGGGCGACAATAATTGCTACCGATTCCCAAGCGGTGCTTGGTGCCAGCAGGTGTCCTAATAGAATTAAGAAGGGATAGAAGGGAAGACGTTTCTCGCCGATCGGTAGATCAAATCGTCCTAGGTTCTCAGCAATCTGCACGAAGTTGAAGACATCGCCAACTGATGGAGATTGCCACCACTGTAGTAACCACAGGCGTAGATATAAGCTGACGGCTAGTACGGCAACTAGGCCGACATGATCAACCAGGATAAAGCGAGCTATGCGCCGGGCTGCTGACCAAAGATCCAGGCGCTCCTTAAGGCTTGGCATGAAGGCTTTTCATGGGTTGTTGAGTTGGTCGTTGGTCTTTGCCATACTGCTGCTACCAGTTGCGTTGGTCGGTGAAACGGTGTTGAACGGATTGCCAAAGTGCACCAACGCCGTCTTGCCAGCGGATCTTTTTGCCGTTAGCAATTGAGCGTGGGCGGTAGGAAATAGGCACCTCATAAATAGTAGCTCCGCGGCGCAGTGTTTTAGCAGCCAGCTCGGCCTCGATGTCGAACCCATTACTCTGTAGCTGTAGGGTATTCAAAAAAGAGCGACGGAACATCTTGTAGCAGGTGAACATATCGGTCATGTGGGCGCCATACATAAGATTAGTAACCATGGTGATACCTTGGGCTCCCCAGTAGTAGGAAAATCCTGAACTGGAGTGATCTTTTAGCAGGCGGCGAGAGCCAAACACGACCTGTACTTTGGGGGATCTGAATAAGGCTAGCATTTGTTCCCAATCGTGCGGATCATATTCTAGATCGGCGTCCTGAATAACGACTAAATCACCCGTGGCTGCGGCAAAGCCGTGGCGGATTGCGGCGCCTTTACCCTTATTTCTGGAGGCTGAGAGTAGCTGTACCTCGGGATGGGTGGTAATAAATGATTGGATATGCTTAGTACTTTGATCTTTCGAGCCATCATCAACCACGATAATTTCTTTTTGAATTTCATTGAGGTTTAAGCTCCAAACACGGTCAAGTAACGTAGTAATAGTGGCTTCCTCGTTGTAACAGGGAATGATTATTGATAATTTTGTTGTTTTCGGGTCTGACATCCGTTTCAAGGTACCAGACTACATATGTATGACCAAGATATCGGGAGCTATTTCTGATAGATCCAAAC
>JACZRJ010000050.1 GCA_022574795.1 Patescibacteria group bacterium
TTAACGGGCTACAACGGCCATCCTCAGCGTAATAATGATCCGCGCGAGGAAGGTCTCATTGCCCGGCACGAATCACGAATTTTTAAGACCGCCGTATACGCTATGTCTCTCCAGCCGTGGCAATATCACGAGGATCCAGTCCAGCTAGCCCGGCAGTTAAAGGAGCAAGGTAGGTCCCTGGTAGTGTTAGAGCAAACCGATACGAGCCTGCCGTACCATGAAGCCCTCTATCAGCTGCCCCTAACGTTAATCGTTGGGCATGAACGGCAAGGTGTTCACCAAGAGCTCATAGATCTGGCAGATACCATAGTGGAAGTTCCTATCCTTGGCCACGGCAATTCGCACAACGTGGCCGTTGCCACTGGCATTGTCCTCTACCATATCCTTGAGAAAACGAAACAACTATGATACAGCCACAGTAATATGACCCTACGCTTTTGCGGTGACCTGGCTAGCGCACAGCGTGAGAATCTATTTCTTCTCACTGCTAACTACCGGGTTTGAGTTTTATGAACACAGCCAGAGCCAATTATAAAACGTGCCTGAAGGCACTTAGTCGACGGGTACAACAGAGTGGGGGATCGGGGATTTCACTCAATAAGCCAACTTCAAACCTGTTTCGCACACCGCGGCGAGATGATCGTGGTGTACAGCTATCTGGTTTTAACCACCTGCTTGAGATTAATTCGGCTGAAGGTTGGGTTGATGTCGAAGGCCTGACCACCTATCAAGAACTAGTTAAACAGATGCTCAAGCACAACGTTATGCCGACGGTTGTGCCGCAACTCAAGTCGATTACCATCGGCGGCGCCGTGTCCGGACTTGGCCTAGAAGCCTCTTCCTTCAAGTATGGGTTAGTTCATGAAGGCATTATCGAGGTCGACGTACTATTGGCCGATGGTCGAGTAGTCACGGCCACACCCGACAACGAATATCGCGACCTTTTTTTCGGTCTGCCCAATTCCTATGGCACACTCGGTTACATTCTACGCCTCAAGGCCAAAGCTATACCCGTTAAGCCATATGTAAAACTTAATCATCAGCGATTCAGTCAGCCCAAAGATTTCTTCGCGGCAATAAAAAAGCATATTGAAGTAGCACCCCCAGACATTGATTTTATCGACGGCGTTGTTTTTAGTCCCAGCGAGCACTACCTCACCACCGGTATTTTTACTGATGAAGCGCCCTCAACCAGCGACTATACCTTTAAAAACATTTACTACCAATCTATTCGAGAGAAAACGGAGGACTTTCTCACCACCCACGATTTTATCTGGCGTTGGGACACCGATTGGTTCTGGTGCTCCAAAAACCTGGGCATGCAGCATCCTTTTATTCGCCAGCTGGTCGGTCGTCGGCACCTAAACTCTGTCACCTATACCAAACTAATGCGTCTAAGCCATCGCTGGAACATTAGCGATACCATGCACCGGCTGCGAGGGCTCTACACCGAGTCGGTTATTCAAGACGTTGATACCGACATCAATCGCGCTGTCGAATTTTTAGCTTTCTTCCATAAAGAAATCGGCCTTACTCCGATCTGGATCTGTCCCAACCGTCAGGTCAATCCTAGCCACCAGTTTGATCTCGTTCAGGCACAAGCCAACACTAACTATATCAACTTTGGCTTTTGGGACGTTATCAAGGGCAAACGAAAGCTGCCGACAGCCTACTACAATAAAAAGATTGAGAGAAAAATTCAAGAATTGGGTGGCTTCAAATCACTCTATTCATCAGTTCACTACGACCGCGACACCTTTTGGCAGCTGTATAACGGGCCAGCTTACCGACAGCTTAAAAGCAAGTACGATCCCAACGGCACCTTTGTCGATCTGTTTGATCGAGTGGTCAAACAAGTTGGTGTATAAAGAGAGCATGGTGATAACCAAGGCAGGCAAGCAGCTTAACCGCATCTGGGAGGGCCCAGCCCTTGCAGTTAACGTTGGTGATTCGACGTTTACGCTGGGCCAGGGTAAGCCGGAAACGACAATCATCGTTCATAATACGCGAATAATTCGCCAGCTGATAAGTCAGCCATCACTCACCTTTGGTGAAGCGTACGTCAACGGTGACCTTGAGGTTAAAGGAAAACTTATCCATGCTTTGGAAGGATTTTATCGCACCGAAGGTAAATTTGGTCAGCAATTATTACTCAAGACCCTGAAGGGAATAGGCTCTCTAATACCGAAGAAGATCAGTGTTGCGCAAGCCAAACATAATGCTAGTCACCACTACGACGTCGGCAATGACTTTTATAAACTGTGGCTAGACTCCACCCTGGCGTACACCTGCGCCTATTATCTACGTGACGATCAAACCCTTGAGCAAGCCCAGCGCCAGAAGTTCGACTTAGTCGCCCGCAAAGTGCGGTTGGAGCCGGGCTTGCGTATCATCGACCTTGGCTGTGGCTGGGGTAGTTTTTTATTTCATGCTGCCGAGCAGTATGGTGTGCATGCCACTGGCGTTGTCGCTGCCAAGGAGCAAGGCGCGTATATTCAAACCGAAGCTAAACGACGGGGGCTGACTGATCAAGTCGACGTCATCATCGACGATTGGCGTTCGGCGACGGGCACATATGATCGGGTGGTCAGCATTGGCATTATGGAACACGTTGGTGAACAGCAGCACGACGAATTTTTACAGCTCTATCGCCGGCTGCTCAAGAAAGATGGATTAGCCTTCATTCATACGATTGGTCGGATGCTATCTCGGGAAGGTAATCCCTGGATCAGCAAGTACATTTTTCCTGGTAACTATATACCGACGCTATCTCAAATTTCCGAGAGTGCCGCTCGCGCTGGCTTTATTTTAACTGATGTCGAAAATCTTCGTCAGCATTATGCGCTCACGCTGGCACACTGGTCGCAGAATTTCCTCAAGCACCGCGACGAGGTGGTTAACATGTTCGACGAGCAGTTTGCCCGCATGTGGTGGTTGTATCTGCAAGGCTCAGAAGCAAGTTTCCGCTGGGGTAAATTACAACTCTGGCAAGCAGTGCTCGTCAAAAATGAGCAGAGCCAGTGGCCGCTTGATCGGGAAGTTCATGTTGGCGATCCAAAGAACCTTAAACTAGCCAAGAAAAATCAGATCTGAGATAGTTGAAGCGAGCCCCCGTGGTGAAATGGATATCACACCGGTCTTCGGAACCGGAAATGTAGGTTCGATTCCTACCGGGGGTACTACTCGAGCAGTCACCGAAGGTGACTATTTAAAGGTTTAACATCATATTTCTCGAGTAACTCTTCACCCTGAGAGAATTTGAGGGGTGCAGAGAACGAAGTGAGTCGTAGGGTGAATCAGCAGGGTTCGGGGTAACCCTTCAGCTGCGAATGCACAATCGTCTGAAGACAAACATACTTGGCGAAGGCTGACCGATTACAGTTACAGTATATATATGCAACTTAAGCTTTCCTCGCCCGTAGCTGAAGTCCCACGAGTTGGCCCTGCCAAAGCAAAATCTCTTAAGAGACTTGGCATCACACACGCCCGCGACTTTCTTTACACCTTTCCCCGGCGCTATGACGATTTTTCACGCGTGACGTCTGTAGCCCAACTGAGAGCCGGTGAGAAAATGACCGTGAAAGGAAAGATCAAAAAAACCACCAGCATTTGGGGGTTTCGCGGTCGGCAACGCTTGCTGCGCATTTTCGTCGACCTGGCCGACGATACTGGCACGCTTGCCATAACGTGGTACAACCTGCGTTTTTTGACCAAACAATTATGGCAGGGGAGAGAACTATTCGTTGCCGGTACAGTAGAGGAAAATACTGGTAAAGGTGCCAAGCTGGCTAAATTTCGGATGCGCTCACCAGCTATAGAGTTTTCCCTTGAACCAGGTGAGCAAACCCATGCCGCACGCATCACCCCGGTGTATCCCGAAACGCAGGGAATAACCTCTCGGTTCTTGCGCTATCAAGTCAAAACACTGCTACCACTACTGTCAGCCATTCCAGAATATTTACCGGCCCCGATCCGGCAGCGTAACCGGCTAATAGAAATTCATACCGCCATTCGCGAGTCGCATTTTCCGAGCAGTAGCGACAGCCTCAAGACAGCCCAGCGACGTCTGCGTTTTGATGAATTGTTCTTTCTCCAGCTGGCTGCTTTAGTGAGACGCCGCCATCGCCTTAAGCAGCAAGCTCGGGCTATCAAACGAGATGCAGTACTCGAGGATAATTTTACCAGCTCGCTGCCCTTTGAGTTAACCCAAGCTCAGCAGGTTGCCACTGCTGAAATTCTTGACGACCTAACTAAGACAGCCCCGATGAACCGATTATTGCAGGGTGACGTCGGTTCAGGAAAAAGTGTTGTGGCTCTGGCCGCAATCCATCTCACACTATCCGCTGGTCACACGGTGCTCTATCTAGCTCCCACCGAAGTACTAGCTCGTCAGCAAGCAACCGACTTCGCTGCCCAGCTGGGTCAGCAACGAGTTGCCCTATTGATCGGAGCCCTAAGTAAGGCTGACAAAAATGAGATCAAACAGCGTTTGGCCAGTGGCGAAGCAATCTGTGTTGTCGGCACGCACGCCCTCTTGCAAGGAGATGTCAGTGCGCCAAACACCGCCTTCGTTATTGTTGATGAACAACATCGCTTTGGTGTGGCTCAGAGGTCTGCTGCGCTAGGCCGCTCGGCATCAAAGAACATTACACCACACTTATTATCAATGACCGCCACACCCATTCCACGTACGCTCAGTCTGACTGTCTACGGTGACCTCGACATCTCCATTCTCAATGAGCTACCACCTGGACGCAAAGCGACCCAGACCAAGATCGTGCCGCCCAGCCAGCACGACAGTGCCGTAATCCATATTCTTGAACAGCTCCACGCTGGCCGGCAAGCCTACGTGATCGCACCACTTATCGAGCAGTCACAGAAGTTGCAAGTCAAGTCTGCCAAGGAGACAGCCGTGGAGATGACCAAGCTATTTCCCGATATTGCCGTGGGACTATTGCATGGCCAATTAACCAGCGAAGAAAAAGCCGGCCTGATCACTAACTTTGCCGCTGGCGCAATTCAGCTGTTAGTCGCAACCTCAGTCGTTGAGGTAGGCATCAATGTTCCCAACGCTACGGTGATGATTATTGAAGGAGCCG
>JACZRJ010000051.1 GCA_022574795.1 Patescibacteria group bacterium
CGGAAGAAATCAGCCGAAATCCTCGATCCCGCTCAGCAAAATTACGGGCAGCCGTACGAGAAGCACCGCCATAAACCAACCTAATCGAGCTGCTAGACAGCTCAAAAAAACTTCAACACTAACACCAACACATGGTCGCAAATATTCAACAAAACGTCGTCGCTCGCCATCGAAATTATGTATCCCTGATTCCATTTCGCTCTCGCAGCGGTTTATGGACTACCAAAGGCCTTTCACTTACAAGATTATTCCGACGCTCACCCGGTCGCAGCTACCCTCGAGGAAATCGTTTCAATCAAAGAGGCCAGATCAATAATTCAACCTTTCTGATCTCACTATCATTAATTGCCTTGCTAACCGTCAGCACTCTGGGTTTTCTATATCTGCAGCAAGTACTGCGCACTGCTTCAAGCGGTACCGATATCCAGGCTTTAGAACTAAAAATAATAGAACTCGATGAGCAGCAGCGCGAACTGGAGCTCGACGGCGCTACTATCCGCACCCTGCGATCAGTGGAGGAGCGAGTCAAGCATCTCAATCTCTCACCTACTGAAACAGTCACCTATCTTGAGTCAATACCAGACCGCGTCGCTGCCAACGTCAACTAGTCTGATTTCAGTCAGGCACACAATTATAACCAGGAGCTAAAACGATGCTGTTGCTTATGGCGCCGCTGATGATCATTCTATACTGATGGCTAAATCTGCTTCGGCCCATAAAGTGGATCGGCCCTTTAATGCCACCAGACGAATTTACGTTCTGGCCTTTGTTGGCACGGGCTTATTTATCCTCTTGGGAGCCCGCCTAGCTGATCTACAGATTCTTCGTGAGTCATACTACGACGCCGTTGCCCAAAGCCAACGTGAGCGGGCTAGCGAATTAATTCCTCATCGCGGCATCATTTATGCCACCGAGGAGGGTAACGTAGAAACCAGTGTCCTCTTTCCTATTGCCACGAATCAGCGCGGCTGGATTGCCTACGCCGTTCCCCGAGACATTAGCGAACCGGCGCAAGTGGCACAGGAGTTGGCCCCGGCTCTTTTGGCTTTTAGGCAGCGCCAGCAAGACCGGGTTAACGAAACCTTGGTCGCCACCGGACAAGAACCACGAGAGGAAACTGACGAGAATGTTGCTAGCGATGAGTCAGACGCCCTCGAGCAATTGCGTGATGAGCTCGCCACCAGACTCAATAAAAAAAGAGATCCCTATGAGCCACTCTTGAGACCGTACGAAATCCTCGACGACGAACTGAGGAATTTTCTTGCCGCTGCTAACCTTCCCGGCATTGTAGTCAAAGAGCAAGAAGTCAGGATCTATCCCGAGGGTTCCCTGGCAGCTCACGTACTCGGCTTTGTTGGCTATGAGCAAACCGGAAAAGTGGGGCGCTATGGGATCGAAGGCTGGCATGAGCAGGAACTGGCTGGAGATCTTGGCTTTCTTTCTAGTGAACGAGATAGCATTGGCGCATTCATTGGTGTTGGAGATCACACCTTCGAACCGGCTACCGATGGCACCGATATCGTCCTGACCATCGATCGGATCGTGCAATCATTTATTGAAAAGGAACTTGCGGATGGCGTTACTCGCTATGGGGCCGAGCGGGGAACTATCATTGTCATGGAACCGAAAACGGGAGCCATTCGAGGCATGGCGACGTTTCCGACCTTCGACCCCAATTACTATTACGCTATTAATGACCCGGCCGTGCAATTAAATCCGGCCATCTCAGAAATTTTCGAACCCGGTTCAATTTTAAAACCGTTAATTATGGCCAGCGCCATTGAAGAGAAAATAGTTAAGCCGGATACTACTATGGTTGATAACGGGCCCATTCGCGTGGCCGAATACCTCATCGATACCTACGATAGCCAGCACCATGGTTTACAAACCATGACCCAGATCTTAGAGAAATCGAATAACATCGGCATGGTCTGGGTTGGCCAACAGCTTGGCGCTGAAACAATGTACGATTACTTACGTCGCTTTGGCCTCGGGGAAAAAACTGGCATCCGGCTGGAGGGAGAAACCAGGACCGTCTTAACTGAGCCTGACGATTGGGATGTCACCACCGTTGCCACTACCAGTTTTGGCCAGGGCATTGCCCTCACGCCACTCCAGGCCCTTAACGCCATCAACGTCTTCGCTAACCGTGGTCAACTGGTCTCACCACAGATTATTAGCCGTACTGAAACAGCAGATGCTACAACCATCTTTGAGCCTCAAGTAGTTCGTCAGGCGGTTTCGCCAGCCACCGCTGAACAGATCAGTGCCATGATGGTTAGCGTCATCGAAAACGGGGTAGCCCAATCCGCCCGGGTACCGGGTTACTACCTAGCCGGAAAAACCGGGACGGCCCAGGTGCCTGATGAGCGAGGCCGGTATTCACCGGATCGTAAAATTATTGCTTTCGTCGGCTTTGGTCCAGTTGAGAACCCTAAATTTACTATTCTCATTAAGCTCGACAATCCTGCCGGACTCTCTTTTGCCTCCGGAACCGCTGCCCCAATGTTTCGCAATTTAGCTACCAAGCTACTGAAATATTATCAGGTAGCCCCTTCCTACGAAATCGGCCAGCAACAACCCTTTCGCGTCACCGTCCCAGATGATTCAGGCGCCTAATCTTTCCCACCAGTGGTTGTAGGCGAAGCCCACGTGTACAATGTAAGGCATGGTGACACTCGCCCGACGATTACTGTGGCTCAAAGTAAAAGATTGGCTTAAGAATTATCGGCCGCTCACGATTGGTATCACCGGCAGTAGCGGCCAAGCCACTGCCCAGGCTGCCATCGTCCAGGCTATCGGCGGTGAGCGGCGCCTCCGCAAATATCGACAGCGAGATACCTCACCCCGTGGCGTAGCGCTGGCAATTCTAGGAGTAAAACAGCCGGCCAACAAGTCTGGCTGGGTTAAGCTGCTGGCCAGAAGCTTAATGCGCGAGTTAGCCGAGGATGAACCGGATACCGTTATCGTTCAAATTGGTGCCCAAGCTCCGGGCGACATTGACTGGATAGCCACTCGTCGAGTATTTAAGATAGCGGTAGTGTTAAATGCGCAGCCCGCTCACTTGGACCTCTTCACTAGCCGCGAGATGCTTGCCCACGAGTTAACCTCACTTGTGGTCGGCTTGCCGACAGACGGCTTCGCCGTCCTCAATGCCGACGATACATTAGTCGCCGCCATGGCTAAGCGGACTACTGCTAATGTAGTGACCTATGGTGAGCATCCCGAGGCACATATTAGACTACGACGGGTCGAGAGACTATCGACTGGAACCCTAAGCTGCGAGGTTGAAATTGATAAAGGGTTACATGAACTGCACCTAAAATACCTAGTCAACCGGGGGCACGTAACTCACGTTCTGGCAGCGTTGTCAGTTGCTCATCTCATTAACTTGGATCTGGTCAAAGTTATTAAGCGACTGCAATCTTTTCAGCCGGCCAGTGGCCACGGTCGTCTCATTACCGGGCTGCAAGAAGCGCAGCTACTGGACGAGTCAGCTGAGGCAACCGAGAGCACCATGAAATCAGCCTTAACGACACTCAAAGAGCTCAAGGCCCAGCGACGAATTGCTGTACTAGGTGATATTACGCACCTGGGAGCTACCAGTGATAAAGTGCACCGTGCTCTTGGGCAGCGAGCAGCGCAAGTCGCCAATCTTGTCATCCTAGTAGGGGAAAGTATGCGTGCAGCCGGCGAAGAGGCCTTAAAAGCTGGGGCTGATGTTCATCACTTCCAAACTGCTACTGAAGCAGCCAAGTGGCTACCCAGTTTCGTCAGATCAGGCGATGTAATAATTGTCACGGGCTCAAAAGATATGCAGATGTACAAGGTTGCTGATTCATTAAAAATGGACTAGCCTCAAAACTGATTTATGACTCCCGAAACATTAGATATAGCCGGTAGCGAAACTTTCAGCGATGGGGAATCTGCTGAGACGGGCTCGGGGCTCACCTCCGAAGCCATCACCTTTCTACACAAAGAGCGCGACCAGGTGCGCGAAGGAGACGGGGATAGACTAGCTTCAATCGACGCCAGCCTAAAGCTACTAAGGCAAGAGGCTGAACCCAGGGCGGATAGCAGTGAACTATTTGAGACAAAATTTGATAGTTTGCGCAAGAAGTACGATAACAGCATGGATCAAGACGGCCGAAAATCAGCCGATGGCGATCTTAGAAGCCTGGCGGTTGACGTTGCGATTGTGACCGGAGAGAACCAGCTATCTGCTGAAGAATTAAAACGAATGACTGATGATATGGACCAGCACAGAAATGATGCCAAGTGGGAGCAATTTACCAAGGTGGCGGGACAGCTAAATGTTTTTGGCGAAAAACCTGGGTACGAATCAGGAGATGAAGCCGGCATGAAGAGCGTCGTAGAAAAAATAGCCTCGTCGGACAGCCCGTATGCTGGCAAGAAGCTGCTTGAACATACGGCTAACATGGCCCTGGCCGGCCGAAAAGCTGAGCTAAATTCTGAGCAGGAACAACTCGTAGCGGACCACCTAACTGAAGTTACTGGCAAGACCAATCATTTGGCTACCCTACGAACCGAAAGCTTACACAAAATTGCCACCGCCGATGATATCCGCCGAAGCACTCACGGCGTAGACATTCCACCTCACGTAGCAGAAGCACCAAGAAAGGCAGCCTAAAAAGAATACTTGAAGTATATTTGAAAGTGCTGCAGGCTACGCCGTAGTAACAATATTCTATTGGCCTCTTCGTCTAGTGGCTAGGACACCAGGTTCTCATCCTGGAAACAGGGGTTCAATTCCCCTAGAGGCTACAGTCGAGTAGTTGCCGAAAGGCAACAATATAAATGACGATTCAATATAGACTGTAACTCCGAGAGAATATTGCCGCCGCAATATTATCGAGGAGCTACCTTAACGTATATCAACCGAAGGCTGAGCTTAAGCTTGCATTTGTAAATGAAGGTTTCTACCACCTTCATTCCTTTATCCTGGTTCCGTAACCTATTTACGTGTATTAAAAAAGCTGATGTCAACGCATCAGCTTGGATTGTCATAGACATATTTTACTCTGTCTATAGTGGCCTATCTGTTTT
>JACZRJ010000052.1 GCA_022574795.1 Patescibacteria group bacterium
GCTCAGTCTGCCGGCATTGGTGAGGCTGGCTATCGGGTTATTACTAACGTGGGGGCCAATGCTGGCCAGGAAATTGCGCATTTACATTGGCATATTCTGGGGGGAGAACCGGTTGGTCCGCTGCGCTGCTAGGTAAGGTAAACTGCCTCAATGGGGATGAGATCGAGCGCGGTGATTAAGCTAGACAAAACAGGGTTGTTATTACTGGTTGGGCTGAGTTTGCTGGTGGTTGCTTTGCCGGCCGAAGCTGGCTTGGTGCCTTGTCGGGGCTTGGACTGCGAATTCGATGATTTTTTGAGACTGTTCGTTAGAATATTCAATTTACTGATGGGCTTGGCGGCAATCGTGGCAGCGTTGATAATAGTGTGGGCTGGAGCGCGTTTAGCTTCGTGGGGTTTGCTGGAACAACCGGAGTCGGAGTTGGCTCAGGCCAAGGATACCTTCCGGCGGGCATTGTTTGGTTTTGCGGTGGTGGCGCTGGCGTATCTGATCGTTAATACCCTGGTTATTGTCTTAGGCGGCGGAGGTATTAATGCCCTTCTCGATGCCTCAGGATTATAATTGGGCTAAGCCGCAGCGCAAACCCCGCCACAGCGGGGCTGAGCCTGGGTTGATTTAATTATAACGGGGTTGACGCGAAGGAATAGCCGTGGCAGCCTAGTTATTGAGATTAGCTTGAAACGTATATTTTGGTGGCGCTAATCTCCTACCTAGATACGGTAGTGGTGAGAAGAAAATACTTTACTATTCTTAAAAACTTAAGACAGGAGGTGTCTGACATTGATCTTCCCAGTTATCGTTTTGGCTCGACAAGAGTCAGCCAGGCAGTTTTGGGAGGGTCTATATTCACTATGGTGGAAGTGAGAAAAAGAGATAATGAGGACTCAGAGAGCTTGATGCGGCGATTCAGCCGCAGAGTACAACAGAGTGGTGTGCTTTTGCAGGCGCGAAAGGTCCGGTTTTACGCGCGGAAGAAGAATCGTCGTCTTCAGCGAGAGGAAGCACAGCGTAAAGCAGGTATTAGCGCTGAGCGTGATCGCTTGATCAAGTTGGGTGAGTTGGATGAGTTTGCTCCAATGTCGCGCCGATCAAATCGCGGACGCCGTCCGTAATTCATTGTCAGCTCTAGGGCTGACAAATGTCAGTTTGGTAGGTTTGAAACGGCCGGCTAGATAAGGGTGAGGCATTGTTTTTATTTGCTGAGTTTTGGGATATACTGATGCTCGTATTTACTTATGCTATAGGCAGGTACTTGTGCCTTTGTCGGGCTCGCTCATCAATAACCGTATGACTCATTTGGAGACAAGGAATACCTTACTGTTAAGCTCTACGTTGAATTGCTTTGCCGGCGGCAAAGAGATCTAGTAGTTCTTAGTTGCTATGGCTCAAGCACCACCACCACCGAGTTTGCCTGTGACGCCAGACGGAGCCGGCGCTTCGACACCACCCCCAGCAGAGCCGTCTGGCTCAGATGGAGTGAGTGGCAACAGTACAATTTCGTCCGCACCACAGCCAGCTAGTCCGCCGGTCTCAGATAGTAGGCCGGGTGGTGGTTTTGATGCCCCGGATCCATTTTCGCCACAGCCGCCTTTGGGAGGGTCTCGGATGGCAGGATTGCCGCAATCGGCACTTGCGCCAACTGACTCGATTGGTGACAAGGTGACCTCAGGCACTCAGTCGACTCCAGGATCATTCTCAATAAGGCCTTCCGATGCTACCGTGGGGCCAGCTGGCGGTGGCGGTGAACCACCACCAGCCTCGTTTAAGCGGCCAGTACCGCCCCGGCCGCGGGGACGATTGATTGCGTTGTTGGGTGGCGGCGTGCTGCTACTGTTGATATTAGGAGGTCTGGCTTTTGCTGCGACCAGATTATTTTTTTCTGGCGATGGTGAGACGCCGGTTGAGCCAGATGTTTTAGAGAGTCCTACTGTCGTGCGGCCAGATGCAACTGATGAACTAGGGGATATCATTTCTGGACCGGGAGATTCTGATCCGACAGGGTCGGCGGCGGTGGTTGATGCTGACGGTGATACCTTAACAGCGGCCGAGGAGCGCTTTTACGGGACTGATCCTAACAACCCAGATACCGATGGTGACGGGTTTAGCGACGGAGACGAAGTTCGGCGTGGTTTTGATCCGTTGGGTCCGGGCAAGCTGGACTCTGATAATGACGGATTTCCTGATCCTGAGGAGTATTCCTTCGGCACTGATCCGTTCAATCCAGATACCGACGGGGATGGTTATAGCGATGGAGAGGAAATAGCCAATGGTTTTAATCCGCTGATCCCTTCGCCAGGCGACGAGCTTTAGATTCGTAATTCGTAACTGGTACATCGTAATTCTGGTAGATAGTGCGAATTATTTATTACCGGTTACGCTAAGCCTATGACAGTAACCGTCGGGGGAGATGTCCTTCCGCTATCAGTCGACGAAGTTAATAGCCTGTGGCAAACAACCAGGGCTCGTCGTCAACATGAGGACGTGGATATCGGTCTGCGCTGTGTGAGCGAGGCAGAAATACAAGACCTAAACAAACGGTATCGCCAGCGAGATGAGTCGACAAATGTACTCACCTTTTCCTATCCGTCGTCGCAGACAGGAGACCAGCAAAGCTCGGATAGTGATGTGGGCTTTCCAACACATGATATCGTCCTGTGTTTAGCTGTTGCTGAACGCGAGGCTGAGGCGCGCGAGATGATGCTTCGTGATTATGCAGCCTGGTTACTTGTCCATGCTTTTTTACATGTGACTGGCCTTGACCATGAGTCTTCGGATCAGGCAGCCGCGAGCACAACGCAGGCCGAAGTGGCCATTTTGGCTGCGGCTGGGTATCAACCGACAATTTTGTGATTAGTGGTCTCAACATGGTGCTACACTTAGACAATGGAGCCAGCTATGGAATTTCAATCTGAGGACGGGAAGCCGCGTAAAAGCGGACACTCATTGGCAGTTGCCTGGCGCTTTGCGTTTCGAGGTTTGGCAGCAGCAGCGTCTCAGGAGTCGAGTGTACGTCTGCTTTTGGTTTTAGGAGTTGTGGCAATTAGCGCGGCCGTATTGTTGAGAGTCAGTACAACTGAGTTGTTCATCGTCGTAGTGATATCGCTGGTAGTCTTGGCAACCGAGCTTATGAATTCAGCGATTGAAACCTTGGCTGATGCAGTTCATCCTGACTACAATGAGATTGTGGGTCGAGCTAAGGATATTTCGGCGGCGGCTGTTCTGGTTATGGTGGTGGCAGCGGGCATTGTTGGCCTGGTGATATTTGGCCCAGTAGTACTGGCCTTAGTCGCCTAAGTTCGACCTTTGTCACCCCGGGCTGGTACGAGGTACAATCGTCGTAGGGCCTTTACCATCAATTTTTAGAAAAGCTATCTTCTGTGGCACGCGAACACATCATTACCGGTATAGACGTTGGCAGCTCGACTGTTCGAGTCGCTGTGGCTCAAGCTGAGACTGAGTCAGGCGAGCCAATGATTTTGGGGACGGCGGTGGAGCCTATGGAAGGTATGCAAAAGGGCGTCATTACTGACGTTGAGGAAGCAGTCACCGCTGTTAGTAAAGCACTTGATGTGGCTGAGCGAGTTGCTGGCCAGCCAATAGAGCATGCCTATGTAAGTATTAATGGCTCACACATCAGTTCACAGAATTCACGAGGGGTGATTGCAGTTAGCCGAGCTGATGGTGAAATTACTGCCGAGGATGTGGCTCGAGTAATAAATGCGGCCCAGGCTATCTCGTTGCCAAGTAATCGAGAGATTTTACACGTCCTGCCGCAGCATTTTATCGTGGATGGCCAAGAGCACATTCATGATCCTGTCGGCATGACTGGGGTTCGACTAGAAGTCGAGACGCATATAATTGAGGGTTCGGCTCCCTTCATTAAGAACTTAACGAAGGTTGTTAATCAGGCGGGTATTCATGTTGAGGACTTCGTCTTTTCTCCGCTAGCGGCTGGAGTAGCGGTACTGGAGAAGAGACAAAAGGAATTGGGGGTTGTCTTAGTTGAGCTCGGGGCTGGCACGACAAGCATTGTAGCCTTTGAAGAGAACGTCCTATTACACACCGCCGTTTTGCCGCTTGGCAGTACTCATATCACCAACGATATAGCCATCGGGCTCCGCACTTCGATTGATGTGGCGGAGAAAGTGAAAAAAGAGAGCGGTACTGCGCTAGTTGATGAGGTCAAAGCCTCTGACACCGTGACCATTGAAGCAGAGGGCGACGATGAGCCTGAGCCGGTTTCAAAAAAAGAGATAGCTAACATAATACGAGCACGGCTTGATGAGATTTTTACTTTTGTTGACCATGAATTAAAGAATGTAAATCGCTCAGGGCTCCTGCCAGCAGGGGCTGTGTTTACCGGCGGCGGAGCTCAATTACCGGGTGTGGTTGAGGTAGCTAAGAAGCGGTTGAGGTTACCAGCTATAGTTGGTCGGCCTAAGGAAATAGCGGGATTAATAGAGCAGATCAGCGAGCCAGAATCAGCGGTGATGGTGGGGCTCGTGATATGGGCCTTGGAACAGGAAGGACGTGACTCACGCAAAGTAAAGATTGCTATGCCTGATTTAGCCAACACTGTGGGTAAGATGCGCGGTTGGTTGAAGACGTTCATGCCCTAGCGGCCCGGACAGTATTTCTGGTAGCTTTTAACCTGCGTTATCCGTCCCCTTCGGGGACTTACATTACAGATTCCCGCACCGCGCGCTATGCTACCAGAAATATATCCGGGCCTGTTGTTTGTTAGGAGGAAGCGAAACGGCGGAAATTATTTAGCACGAAATGAATCCGAGGCTTTTTGTATCTTTTTTAAGAGGCTGACGACAATCGTCTTGTTTGCTTGTGCTGCGAGTGAGCCTTTCATCCGTTTAAGGGTCAATAGCTTGTGAACACCCTCGTGTGCCAAGCTATTGAACCATTACGTCATCTTGACAAATTGATAAAATAGGAGTATTGTTTATGTGTTGAAATTAGGCTTGTTCTCTACAATCTGACCTGTATTGGCCGTAGCCT
>JACZRJ010000053.1 GCA_022574795.1 Patescibacteria group bacterium
GAATATCGATTTCTGTGGCCATTTCTTTAGACTCCCCTGTAGAGCAGGTCGTTGTTACTCTTTAATCCGCTATGGTCGAGCGGAGAACCTCTTCAATGGTAGTGATCTGATCAAGTGCTTTGAGATAGCCATCCTGCAACAAAGTAGTCATACCAGAACGCCGCGCCTCATCAATTATCGCCTCGGCCGAAGCGCCCTTCAAAATTAACTCCTCAAGCTTGTCAGTCACCGCGAAGACTTCGAATAAACCCGTGCGTCCCTGATAACCAGTTTTAAGACACTGCTGACAGCCCTTCGCTTTCAGTAAGCTAAATTTTTTGTCGGTCAAACTGTCCGCCTCAAAAATGTCGCGGTCCACCCCTGCCATCGCATCCCTCAACTCCTCAATGAAGTGCTTATCAGGTCGGTAACTCTCAGCACAATTTTTACAGACCTTCCTCACCAACCGCTGAGCCACCACCAGATTAATGGCCGGGGCCAACACGTAGGGCTTAACGCCCATGTCCCGCAACCTAATGATTGCTCCGGCAGCATCATTGGTATGAAAAGACGACAAAACCAAGTGTCCAGTTAGCGCCGCGTGCAAAGCAGTTTCGGCTGTTTCTATCTCCCTGATTTCTCCGACCATGATGATGTCAGGATCCTGACGTAGAGCAGCCTTAAGCGCCTGGGTATAGGTATAACCAGCGTCCCGATTAATCTGTGTCTGCTGAACCCCAGTCAAGTGATACTCAATAGGATCCTCCAAGGTAATTATTTTTAGCTCACTACTGACAATCTCAGTAATAAAAGAGGCTAGGGTAGTGGTTTTTCCAGAACCAGTTGGTCCGGTTACGAGCACTAAGCCAATGGTACGTCCAAGTTCCTTAGCAACCAACTCGTAATCCCGCTCCTTCATTCCCAGGCCGGTCATTTCAAAAGCTGCTCGGTTTCTAACCAGAACTCGCAAGACAATATTTTCACCTGACCTACCTGGCAGAATAGACACCCGCACGTCGACCATGCCCTGCTCCACCGCCAGAGAAAAGCTACCTTCCTGGGCTACCTCACTAACATTGAGCTTGAGCTTGGCCAATATTTTGACTCGAGACAGCACCATCTGCCCAGTTGCTTTAGAAAGCTGGGCGACCTCCATCAATACACCATCAATCCGCAGACGTAAACGCACCGATGACTCAGCAACTTCTAAGTGTACGTCAGAGGCAGCCAGCTGCACTGCGGCAGCAATTAAATAGTCCAATAACCGTGTTGGTGGCACCTGGCCAATCTTCTCGGTCAATTGCGCTAGATCAATAAACGGCGGTGACAGGGCCTTCGGCGTAGTGGCTGTGTCCTCCTGAGTTTGCCGCGGTGCCGGATAGCGAGCCAGTGCCGACAGAAGACTGCGCTCGGAAATCACATACACCTGAGGCTCAACCCCCTCGCTTTTCCGAACGGCGGCTAGCAACTTTGCTGTGCTTGGCAATGACGGGTTAACAGCCCCAATTCTAATGTCGCCACCACGCCGGTAAAAAACCACGGCCTTAGCTTTTTTAGCCAGCTCTTTCGATGCCACCAGTAGTGCCTCAGCCGACAAGGGATAGGTAGTCAAGCTTATATATGGCAAATGCTGTGCCGTTGCCCGGTACTGGGCTAAACGCTCCTCCTGCTCACCGCTAATATCGCCAAGCCTTGCTGCTAAATCAGCTCGACGTTGCTGTGCTAGAGATTGCTTCGTTGTGGCCACCTGGCCACTGTACCACGACCCGATATTGACGTACGCGACTCACAGCCCTATCCAAAGGGGTTTCCTTTACTCAGTTGCGACTTAGCACTTCCCGGAGTGTTTCGTTGCGACTCAGCAGGTTTTCCCAGCAACACTTTGTCTAATAGTTGCCCCACCAAAACACTGTCGTGCACCACAATCGCCCGCGGCACAACATCACCTGCTTGGGCCGGCTTGAGCGTGCTGCTAACTAGATTAGCCAACAATAAAGTATAGGCATGATCAGACGTACCAAACTCAACCCAGCCTTGCCCTGCTACCAACTCGACATCCACTCTTCCCGAATTGGCCAAAACTACAGCTACTGGCCGCCGCAGGTATGACTCGTAGACCCGAACAAAGTCTTCGCCCGACCAGCCAGCAGTTTGTTGGGCTGTTGTTAGCAGAGTCATCACCACCGTCAGTGGTACCGTGCTGCTGCCAACCACCTGCTGGAGACTAGGCAGAGCCAACGTCGGCAGGATAGTGCCATAGGTATGTCCCGGCGCGACGAGATAATGAGTGGCCGCCTCAAGCACCAGCTGCGCTCGAGGATTAAGAGCTACCTCATGCTCGGCAAAACCAACCTTAATGTCCCCTGGCTCCCAACGTGGATCAGCCTGCAAATTAACCTGGTGGGAAATTGAATGCTGTCCCTGACCTAATAACCGCTCCTGGCCATCATTAAAATTAATACTCACCTGTTGAGTTACTGGCGTTAGTGTCGTCGGCACCACTCCCGAGGCTTTAGGAATCTGTAGAATGCGCGCCATGGTCGCAATGGCCGTATCAAGATCGCTGGTTTTTTCCAATGACGTCAGAAAGGTATTGCGCAAAGTATGTCCCTCAAAGTCACCGCTGCTAAAACGATAATCAAGTGCTCGCAAGAATTCATCGCCGCGAATATCACCCTGAAAGCTGCTCAAGGCCACCAAGCATTTAGTCAGGTCCCCCATAGCAGCCACCCCATACTGATCACGCAACCGGCCGGTGGAACCACCGTCGTCTGCCATATGAACCAGAGCATGCAGCGACTCTATCTGACCCGCCTCAAGTTTAGGCAATAAGCTCTTCAACAAAACCGAGGTGCCATTACCGCCTCCCAAAACAACTATTCGTGGCTTAGCGCTCTTATTCATGAAGTAATTTTATCGCCATACAGTGCCATAATAATCAAAAATTGTCGAGGCTGTATCCCAAATATAGGTAGCCGCTGAATCCGCCATAAACGTATTATAACGGGAACAACAATGGCTCGCCGCTGCGCTGGGCCAGTACCAAAATTACCGACAACAGCAACCAGAAACCAAGCCAGGCAGCGCCAGTAAAACCAGTCGCCGGAAATCTTGTCAGGCCAGCTACCACTCCCAACCGCACATCCTCTTGCCAGCGCGGCAGAACTCGATAACCACTCGTGGTCTCCGAGACAATCCCGGTGATACTCACCGCGCTACCCCGTTTCATCTTTGGCTTATCAATGCCAGTCGTCGACTTGATATACACCTTAGCTTCACCGCTGCCATCATCAAGATAGAAAGTATCACCGCTTGTTCTGGTAACGTGACCCTGAATGGTAACTAAGGAGCCTTCCAGATCCTCAGCAACCGCCTTAGTTGATATGATGTGAGCCCGCGGTGGATCACCGGCTGCCATTTTCTTGAGATCAGTCGACGCAGCCAATTTAAGCCGAGCTTCACCCCGTATCGATGACAGCTCACCAGTCACCTGCACGGTATCTCCCAGCGAGACGTCCGGAAAGTCTCCTTGAGAGAAATAGAGTTGAATGCCAGAGCCAGCTATATACATTATCGTCTTACCCAAAACTCCCGGCGGAGCACTAACTACTCCAGTCGTTTGTATTAAGGTGCCAGCTTCTTCTTCCCGCACGGCTGAAAGTTGCACCTGCTGTATTATAGCGCCAGCAACCTTTGAGTCTGAGCCGGTCGCCGTCTCAGCTTCTTCCTCTTCCTCTTCTTCTTCCCCTTCATCGGTGACGAGCTTAGTAATCACGTTGGCGGCCCCGGGCGTCAGCGTTGTACTCAATCTATAACCGCCGCTGTCTTCTCGATTATACGACTGGCCTTCACTAGCGGTATCATAATCTCTCGACGCTTTTAACTCGCCGCTGGGATCAAACAGCCGAACCGAGTCGCCGTCATTATTGAGAGCTATTTTAGTTACGGACCGGGACCACGACCTGATCTCAAAGCCACTCAGGCTAGTACCAGCCGGAATGGTGTACGGCGAACTACCGCCATCAGCATCATCAAGCTGCCAGCGAGTTAGGTCGACTGCCGTGCTACTGGTGTTTTTGAGTTCAATAAACTCACCACTGGCGTCTGAACCAACAGGATTAGCTAAAAACTCGTTGATAACAATCGCGTCGGAATATACCAACTGTGTTACCACAATAGAACGACTAACCATATCAGTCAGCTGTCCGTCAGAAACCGTCAGGCTGACTAAAAAAGTGCCGGCCACAGTATAACTGTGCGCTACGTCAGCACCACTGTCCGACGCACCGTCGCCAAATGCCCAAGCGTAAGTCAAGACATCCTCATCTGGATCGATTGAGTCTTCAGCAGTGAAGATAATTACTTCACCCACCGAAACCTGCTCAACACTATCAAACTCTGCTTGCGGCGCCTGATTTACAGCTGGCTCACTATTAGCCACCCCCGGTGTACCGTTACGACCGCCATGCGCGCCGCTCGAAGTATGCCAACTAGTTAACAACGTCCCACTGGCCACGTAATCCGTGCGCTCCATCGACGTGCCACTGACTGTGTTGGCTCCAGCAAACCAAGCCCCAAACTGATTGGCCTGATCAATCACCACCCCGCTGTCATTTTTAAGTGTGACCTGCTCACCAGAATTGAGCAGGGTTAGCGCTGCTACAATCTGGTCCGCCACCACCGTTGTGGCCGCTTCCTTTTTTTCGATCAGAAAATAGTCGCCCGCCGGGACAGCCGCCTCCTCAAAAGTAACAACTACTTTCTCCTCCCCGCCCAAGCGTTGTCGGACCAGACTCCAACCAGTCAACGACACTGTCTCGTCCGTAACATTATAGAGCTCAAGGTACTCAACTCCATCCCACATCACTTCACTAATAACCACAGTTGATGTCGCTGCCTGCGTAAAACTTGCAGTCACAATAAAAAAAGCCAATAGACAAGTGATTACGTCAACAAAAATATCTAACCAACGACCATTGT
>JACZRJ010000054.1 GCA_022574795.1 Patescibacteria group bacterium
TGATCTCCAAGATCACATCGCGTTCGTCGCGAGGATCATGTTCGTGTAACAGTTCCCCAATTTGAGTCAATAATGCTTCCTCCTCAGCCCGCAATCGTACGACGTCGGTTTCTGCCATCTCTTTCAACTCTTGGTCAGTCTCGGTAGTCGATAACGTTACCGCTCCAGCTCCATCGTGACGAATTTTTTCTAGCTGTACGAGTAAGGCCAAAAACTCTTTTTTACCAGCCAACTGATTAGTCAGCGCCTTCATTTTTGCGGCATCACGAAAATTAGCCGGATCACTTAGCGCAGCTTCCAACGTATCTTTTTCGGCCGCGAGGTCAGCTACGGTGGGTAAGTCCATAATTCATTAATTGTATATCCAAAAGGCCGCTATGCCAGCAGAGAAAATACTCGACTCGCGCAACCATCTCTGCTCACGAATCTATCCCAACTTAACCTCTGTGGTAGGGCTTTTCTTGGGCTTACGCGGCTTCTTAGCCCCAAGGTTCTTCTTGGCGCTCTCGTGTTGAGCTAGCTTCTTCTTAAAGCGATCAACTCGGCCAGCCACGTCTACTAACTTCTTCTTACCGGTATAAAAGGGATGGCAAGCTGAACAGACTTCTACTTTTAACTCTGGTTCGGTAGAACCAGTCTCAAAACTGTTGCCGCAGGAGCAGGTCACAGTACTCTTGTCGTGATAGGTTGGATGAATATCTTTTTTCATACTTGCCAGTAAGCGAGACTATACCTGAAACCATTGCTTTTTACAACATAATGGGGTACATTTCACCCCACTACTGTCCCTGTCAGGACGGTAGATATTTGTTTAAATAGCAGTATGAGCACAGCTAAAACTGACACCGCCATCACTAAACCGGCTACCACCAAGGTTAAAACTAAGGCTGCTAGCGTCCCGGAGCTAATCGACCTGCTTGAAGCAGGTGTTCATTTTGGACATGAACGCAGCAAGCGCAATCCTAAAATGGCTCCCTATATATATCTACAGCGAAACCGTATCGCTATTCTTGATCTCGAGAAAACCCAGGCCCTGCTTACCAAAGCCATGGCCTTTGCTCGCCGGCTGGGGGAGAAGCCCAAGGCCGAATTATTGTATGTTGGCACCAAGCGTCAGGCTCGCGCTATTGTCCAGCGCCACGCTGAATCAGCGCATCAACCTTTTGTTACTAAACGCTGGCTAGGTGGCACCCTAACCAATTTCTCAACCATTCTGAAAAGCATTGAAAAGCTTGATGAGCTCAAAACAAGACAAGGCAGTGCCGCCACGGAGAACCTGACGAAAAAGGAAAAGGCTGTCATGCAAAAAGAAATTGAGCGGCTTGATCAAGTTCTTGAAGGTCTAAAAAATCTCAGAACGCTGCCCGCGGCTTTGTTTGTAGTCGGGTCCTACGATGAACAGTTGGCTGTACGTGAGGCCAAGCGGGTTGGCCTTCCAGTAATTGGCATCACTGATACCAACGCCGATCCCCAGCTGGTAGATTATCCCATTCCGGCCAACGATGATGCCGTCCGCTCACTTGACTTGATTGTTGGCACTATTACTACAGCTTTCACCAGCGGCCGCAAGAGTATCTCTGCCAAGAAGCCGGCCACTAAAGCCACCCCTAAAAAATAACCAGAGTATACAATGTCTAGTCTTAAGCAAGTAAAAGAGCTCAGAGCACAAACTGGCTGCGGAGTTGTCGACTGTAAAGAGGCCCTCGAGGAGGCCGGAGACAATATTGATACAGCCGTAACAATCTTAAGAAAGCGTGGGATCATCAAGGCTACTAAAAAGGCTGAGCGAACGACTAAAGAGGGCGTGGTGGCACATTATATCCATAGCAACGGGAAAATTGGCGTTCTGGTCACGCTGCAGTGCGAAACTGACTTCGTGGCTCGCAACGAAAAATTTCAAGCTCTCGGTAGAGACATTGCCATGCATATTGCCGCCATGGACCCGGCCGTAGTCGCTCCCGATGATGTTTCTAACCAGGACCTCGCCGCCGAGCAAGAACTGATCGATGAACAGCTGACCAAGGAGAAAAAGCCGGAAGAAATTATGAAAAAAATCAGGGAAGGGAAGCTAAAAAGCTTTCGGGAAGACCAAGCGCTACTAACGCAACCCTTCGTCAAGGATCCTAAGAAAAAAGTCGGCGACCTGATCAATCAGGCAGTTCAAGAACTCGGCGAGAATATCTCAGTTGGGGAATTTACCCGACTGACTATTTAACCAGTCCAACTCTCTTACCAAGTCCTAATAAATCTGAGGCAGCTTGCCTCCAGAGACTTTTTCCCCCTTTTCAGTGGACAACTGGTAGCCATTTCTCTTGGCGGCCAGCCGGTGCCTTGATACGATAGTTAATAATCTAAAAAATTGTCTGAACTAACTTAGGGATGTTATACGACGTCCTTCCACCAACAATATTTTTTATCTCGCTAGGAGGAATATTGGTTATTTGTGCGCGGGTGATGGTACGGATGAGGAGACAAGAATTCTCAGCCAGCTTACAGGCCGCTGCCCAGGAGAAAATACCAACCGCTGGAGCAGCTCACGGCTTAACCGCTACCCAAATACTGCGCCCGCGGCAACAGAGAATCCAAGCTACTGGTAGCCGCTTTGCTAACGCCGTGAATTCAGTAGCGAAGCTCAGGACCGCTGTTGGTACCGCTAGTGCGACTGGAGCCAAGTATTTCACAACGAGAACCAAGTCAAGACTAAGCAAGTTTGCTGCCGTGGCTCGGCACGCCAGGCCCAGCCAACTAGCTCCGCCGGTCAAGTCAGTCAGTGTGAAGGCCGTAGCTGTCGTGGGTAAATCTGCCGCCGCCGTTTCTAATAGCGGAGTATCGTTTGTTCGTCGGCACCTACCTAGAAAAGCCAGCCAACCCAACCCTGATCTGACCAACCTGCCATCAACCAAATCACCATCCGGACAAGAGCCTCGTGAGGCCACGGTACGGAAGGTACCGACAGTCACTGCGCCCGCCTTGAGCACAATCAAGCCAGTTGACCATAAGGTTATCGCTACGAGTGAGACAGCGAGCACTACCGAAACAAACTACCAGGCCCAGCGGGTAACAAAATTGGCTTCTAGTAAACCCAGTGTTGCCACTATAGCCAAGCTCACCCTACGCCGACGCCGAACCGAACCAAAGCCGACACCACTTCAAGCCGCGAAGTCAGCCCTTATCAAACAGAAATATCAGGCAGCAGAGAATATCCTGGTGCCATATTTGAGCAAAAACACCAAAGACACCACCGCCTATATGTTACTGGGCCAAGCCGCCCTGGGCTTAAAAAATGCTGACGAAGCAACTGAAATCTATGAGCAAATCTTGACGCTAAACCCTAAGCAACCTGGTATTCAGGCTGGTCTCGGTCATGCCGCTTACCAAATGGGCAAGTATACCCGTGCGATTGAGTGTCTCCAGCGTGCTCACGAGGAGAATCCCACCGATCAGGAGATCCTGACTGAATTACTCACTATTGCCAAACTGCTCGATAACGCTCCGCTGCAACACTCAATCCAGAAAAAAATTAATGAGCTTGAGCCGCAGCGAAACCCTGCGGACAGGGCTGAGCCGCAGCTGAGTCAAAACGAAACCCTACCTCAGTAGGGCGAAACCCTTTACCCTGCAGCTAAGCCGCAACTAAGCCGCAGCGAAAACCCCGTCTCAACGGGGCGCAAACCCCGCCTCAGCGGGGCGCAACGAAGTGAGTCGTAGGGTGAGCACATGGGCTGAGCCGCAGCTGAGTCAAAACGAAACCCTGCGGATAGGGCTGAGCCGCAACTGAGTAAACGAAACCCCGTCTCAACGGGGCGCAAACCCTACCGGTTAGGGTCGAGCCCCAGCCAAGCGAGCAATCTTCAGCAACGACCGCTTGAACGAGATCTACGGTGTAGCCTAGCCAGTCCGGCTGCTCCCAGAAATGCCATCGCCAGAGCTATAACCCAAGCTAGCTGACTTGGTCCGGTTTGAGCCGTCGGGCTTACCTTCATCGTGTCCTCGATAGAGCCCTCAAGACCGGCGCCAGTGATAATACCCCTAACGTTCGATGCGGAACTTACTCTCCCCGGACCAACCTCATTGTGCTGTGATCCCTGAGCTACAAATGAGTCATCGGTATTCGGCACCGGCGCCAGAGTGCCAATACTAGTCGTTACTATCTTGTCAGCCTCCACCGGTGCCTTCTCAATTTCTTCAATTTCCTTAGCTATTTTATCAGTGGCCTCCGTATAAATTTCTTGAATCGAACGGCCTACTGTAATTGCGTTATTCAGCATTTCATCAACATTTTCCACCTGATTCTGAACCCGAGAGACGTCGATCGACTCAATCGAATCTGAATCAATATTTTCGAGAAGATCATATCGATCTTGAAAGTATGCCGGCCCGCTATCGCTGCGAGCTGCGGTATTGCTTGTGCGATATAACTGCAACACGTGATTGCACTTCATCGACAAGTCATTCAAGTAACCCTTCGACTCTTGCTCGCATTTCTTTGACCAGGTAACTACGTCTTGGATTAGTCTAGCCTGAGTTTCGATCTCGGATTTGATTGCCTCAACCGCATCCTCTTCATCATCCCTAAGCTCAGCTAGCTGACCCATTAAATCGTTTTTGTCATCCATGTAATCTCGCCGTGCGTCCTCATAGCGCTTACCAACACGACCGTAGCCCGGATACGGATCATTGAAGAAATAGCCATCGACAGCAGCAACTAATGCGAAAATAATACCTAACATTACGAGAAGCCAGGAATCGAAATTCTGCAATCCTACCGGATCATTCATAACCGACTGCAATACGTCTTGACCGACGTCCGCAATCGCTAGTCCTGTGGCATCCATCGCGGCTGCGAGCGCATCACGAAAGTGGCCAATGAACAGGTTGTAGAAAATCACTACTCCTATGAAGGAAATCGGTACTATCGCGATCGCTGAATAGCGGCGCACTTTGGAGCTGTGATTCAT
>JACZRJ010000055.1 GCA_022574795.1 Patescibacteria group bacterium
TGGGTAGGTAAGACACTTCTGACAGTGTGACCCGGCTCCGCCAATGATTTTGGCAAGGCGTTCGCCGCCGGCGCCCCTAACGTTTCTGCTCGTCGAAGTAGTACCAAACGCCGTGGTGTCAGGGGCGCTCGCGACAGCTTGTCGAGCAGCAATCGCACCTGATCAATCGTGATTGTGTCATCCTCTTGGGGCAACACCAGTACATCTGGATGAACTCCGTGGCTACTCGACCGACAGGCCGCGCAAGTCGTACAACCAAACTCTCCTTGGGGCTTCTCGCAAACGGCTAGCAGCTGCAATTGCTGCTCCACCCAAACCAGCGCCTCGGGGGCGTTAGCTGATACCAGCATCGGCGGCTGCATTTCTTTCTGCCGCACCCAGGTAGCTAACCAGGGCCACTGCGCTACCTCCTTTGCTACGACTGCTTGGGTCACTGCTTCTTAGCCAGGAAATGCAACACTGGTAGTGCTACAAACAGCGAGGAGTACGTGCCGACAATTGTCCCGGCCGCTAAGGCCAGCACAAACCAACGAATTGTTGTCCCCCCCAACAGCAGTAGCGTTCCCAGCACCAAGAGCGTAGTCAGCGAGGTATTAAGTGAGCGGATGACTGTTTTCTGAGCAGCCCGGTCCATCACGTCCACCAACGGATCCGTTCGGGTTGATAACCACTCCTCCTTGAGCCGATTAAAGAGCACAATCGTGTCATTCACCGAGTATCCTAATATCGCTAGCATGGCCGTTACAAACAAAGTATCAATGACAACCCCATGGGTTTGTCCCAGCACCACAAACAACACAGTCACCAGCAGCAAGTCGTGGGTCAGGGCAGCCACGGCAGCCACTCCGAATTTCCAAGGGGCTATTAAACCGGCCGTCTGACGGAAGATATAGGCCAAATAAACTATCATCGCTAGCACCGCCAGCGATACCGCCATCCAGGCTTTTCGTTTAAGCTCTCGCCCAATGGTTGGACCAATTGACTCAAAACGCAGCTCTTTCTCAATCAGGCCGTCAGCCTTGAGGGCGACCACGATATCGCTATGAACTTGTGTCTCAAGTGGCGGGGTCCGAATGAGCAAGGTGTTATCGGCAGTAGCCTGCACGCTGGCAGTCAAATTAAACTGGTCATTGAGCAGCGCCCGCACCCTTGTTGGGTCGGCCGAATCGCTGGTAACTTCGAGTAGTGACCCACCGGTAAAATCGATACCCCAAACCGGGCCAATTAGAATAATCACCGCCACGGACGAAACAACGGTTGCTGCCGCCAGCCGAAGCCAACGTTGTGGTTTCGTAATCATTGTATTGGTTCTCGAGGCGACGCCGCCAACCAGAATGGTGTCTGAGTCCACTTAAACCTAAGCGTTAAGGCCAACAGCGTTCTAGTGACCGTGATAGCAGTCACCATTGATAAGATCACGCCAATCGAAAAGGTCAGAGCGAAGCCTCGAATAATAGACGTTCCAAAACCATAGAGGATCAGGGCCGTGATCAAACTTGAGACATTCGAGGCTTTAATCGAGCTCCAAGCTTCGTTGAAACCAGCCTCAAGAGCATAGCCAACACTTTTATCCGCTCGAATATTCTCCCGAAAGCGCTCAAAAATAAGTACATTAGCATCCACTGCCATACCAATGCTCAGAATCAAGCCAGCGACTCCAGCCAAGGTTAGCGTAATCCCCAACAGTTTAATGATGGCTAAGAAATATATCGCATACAGTAGTAAGGCGATAGCAGCGATGACTCCCGGCAGACGGTAAAAAATTATCATCCAGATAATAACCGCGATCAAGCCCAGGATTCCAGCCGAGAGACTTTGACTGACGGATAAGCGACCCAGGGTCGGACCTATTCTTTGCTGTCCAATCAACTCAATTGGAATTGGTAGTGCTCCAGCATTGAGCCGACGGGCCAGCTGCTTAGCCTCATCAATCGTAAAACCACCGGAAATAACAGCGCGACCGTTGGTGATCTCACTTTGTACTACCGGCGCACTAATCGGCACGCCATCAAGATAGATGGCAATACGCTTATTGAGGTTTTGTCTGGTAAGTTCAGCAAAAAGATCTGTACCTTCACCATCAAACTCAAGGTTTACCTCCGGGGAACCTGTCACCGGATCAAACGAGACCGTAGCTCGTCGTAAATTACTGCCGCCCAATTCTGTTCGCTCAAAGATTGGACCAATAATACTCGAGGGATCATCAATATTGAATTGCTGGAGGGCCTCCTCTTCAACTACTTCGCGCCTAAAATCTAACTGCGGGGTTTCACCAATTAAGGCAATCGCCTCATCGGGGTCATGGACCCCAGCCAGATCCACAATGATCCGCCGCTCGTCACCCACGCGGTTGGTTTGCACGACCGGCTCTGAGACCCCAAACGAGTTTACCCGCCGCTCAATGACATCTCTAACTCCGGACATGGCGTCAGCCGCATCATCATCGCTGATGCCAGCCAAATCGGCCCGGTACACTAAGTGTGAACCCCCTTGCAAATCCAGACCAAGTTTAATGTTTAAATCACGCTCAAACTGACCCAGCTTAATCGAAGGATGCTGGGGACTATCAATCCACAGCGCCAAAGCTGCCAAGGCAGCGATCACTATCAGGGGCACAACTGTTTTTTTCTCAGGCATCTCTCTACCCTAGCCTAAACAGTTTCCCGAAAGCAAAAATTTCGCTAGTCATTTTAAACAATCAGTTGCCTAAACTTCTGATAATTATAATTATCGAGCATAGCCAACATTTGGTTGGGAACGCTCCAATTGTCGCTGAATTTGCTTAGCAAAGCCAGCAAACTGAGGCTACCTCGCTGAGCCGCAGAGAAACACTACGGTTAAGTGTGGGGAGAGAGCAGCTGAGCCGCAACTAAGCCGCAGCTGAGTCGCAACGAAACCCTGCGGTTAGGGCGCAAACCCTTTACCCTGCAGTGAGCGAAGCGAGTCGTAGGGTGAATCAGCAGGGTGAAGCGAAGCGAGCGTCATGAGAGAGGGGAACCATCCCCTCTCTCATTTAAGCGCCGTGACATTTCTTAAACTTCTTCCCATTACCACAAGGACAGGGATCATTCCGGCCCACCTGCTTGTTGGGATTATGAAGTTGACCAGAGCTATCAGTCTTCGCGGCAGCCCCGGTCTGGCCGGTAGCTGACGGTTTTTGCTGATCACTAGTAGTTACCGAGGCTGCTACCGGATGACGAGCCACTCCCTGCTCTTGCTCAGTTTTAACAGCTTGAGCTTTGAAGACAACCTCAACCACGGTAGCTTTAATCGTTGCCAGCAACTTCTGAAAGAGCTGAAAGCCCTCCTTTTGATACTCCACCAACGGATCCCGTTGACCGTAGCCTCGCAGTCCGATGCCAGTTCTCAAATAATCCATAGTATCGAGATGCTCCATCCAATGCGTATCAACTGCTCGCAAACTTGCCGACCGCTCTAGCTGCTTGAGAGTTTCGGCACCCAACTCTTCCTCCCGGGCAGCTAACCGTGTCGTCAAAATTTCCGTAGCCACCCTGCTCAAGCCCTCGCGGGTCGCTTCCGGCCCCTCGCGAGTACCATCGTTTCGCGCCGTGTCCAGCTTGGCCCGCACCTGCGCCAGCGCCACCCCACTGACTGCCGCCAGAACCTCCCCGATTTCCTCAATGTTCCACTGCTCGGGCTTACCTTCAGCAGTGTGTGTCGCGACCAATTGCTCGGCTTGCTCAGCCAGCAGCTCTTGAATCCGCTCGTGGAGATCTTGCTCCCCTGACTTGGCTTCTTTCCAGACACCTTTCATCATAATGCCACGGCGCAGAGTATAAATTGCCTCCCGTTGCTTATTGAGCACGTCATCGTAGGATAAGACCTGTTTACGCATGTCAAAATAATGACCCTCCACTCGTTCCTGAGCACCTTCCAGTGATTTGCTCACTAATCTATTTTCAATCGGCTGATCAGGCGGCACGCGTAATCCCTCCATGATCTTTTTCATGCGATCACCGCCAAACACCCGTAACATATCGTCATCCATACTGACGTAGAACTGGGATTCACCAGGGTCCCCCTGACGACCCGATCGCCCTCGCAGCTGATTATCAATACGTCGAGCTTCGTGTCGCTCGGTGCCGAGTACAAACAGGCCGCCTAGCTCAGTTACGCCTTCCCCAAGTTTAATGTCAGTACCTCGGCCGGCCATATTAGTGGAGATAGTAACAGCGCCTCGCTGCCCTGCCTTACTAATAATTTCGGCTTCTCGAGCATGATTTTTGGCGTTGAGCACTTCATGGGTGACACCCTCTTTCTTCAGCATCGCCGATAGCATCTCAGACTTTTCGATCGCAATGGTGCCAACCAGCACCGGCTGGCCAGCCTCATGTCGCCGTTTAATTTCGCTAGTCACCGCCTTAACTTTGGCCTGCTCGCTCATAAAGATCTTGTCAGGCTTATCCTTTCGGATCATTGTCTGGTTCGTTGGCACCACCACCACCTCCAGGTTATAGACCTTCTCAAATTCCTCAGCGCTAGTAACCGCCGTTCCGGTCATGCCGGCCAAGTTGTCGTAGAGCCGAAAGAAATTCTGAAAAGTGATGGTGGCCAAGGTGCGGCTCTCGTGTTGCACTTCAACGCCCTCTTTTGCCTCTAAGGCTTGGTGGAGACCCTCGGAATAACGCCGGCCGGGCATTAGGCGCCCGGTGAATTCATCAACGATCATCACCTGACCATCTTTGACGACATACTCTTTATCCTTATGGAACAACGTCTGGGCGCGCAAAGCCTGTTCGAGGTGATGCACCATCCTGATCCCCTGCTCCTCATAGATGTTACTAATACCGAGTAGTTGCTCGATTTTCTCGACCCCTTTATCCGTCAACGTTACGGCCTTTCGTTTTTCATCAATGTTGTAGTGCCCATTCTCCTCCAATTGCGGGACCAGTTGCGCAAAGCGTTGATAGAGATCCGTT
>JACZRJ010000056.1 GCA_022574795.1 Patescibacteria group bacterium
CCGTCAAGTCACCCAGGGGGTGGAGCAGGCGGACCCGGTGGCAGACCAGGTGGTGGTCCAGGTGGACCCGGTGGTGGACGTGGTGGTGGACGTGGTGGACGGCGAAACCGTAGCCGATTTGCGCTGCAGATGGAAGAGAAGCAGAATTTGAAGTTACGATATGGGATCCGGGAGGAGCAGCTGACAAACTATTTTCGACAAGCGCAGCGAGCATCTGAACAGACGGGCGACGCCCTGATTAAGCTCTTGGAACTTAGGCTCGACAATGCTGTATTTCGAGCCGGATTTGCAGTAACTCGAGCGGCCGCCAGACAGATGTGTTCCCATCGTATGTTCGAAGTAAATAATCATCCCGTGACCATTCCCTCTCGAGCGCTGAGAGTTGGTGATGTCATTACCCTGCGTGAAAACAAGCGAGGTAAACCGTTGTTTGCTAACTTTCAAAAGAGCCTCCAGAATGCTAGCGTCGCGCCCTGGCTGGAGATTGATGCCGAGGATTTCTCCTTTACGGTGGCGAGTGATCCTGAAGCTAAGGAAGCAGGAATCGGCATGAATATTCGAGTAGTTGTCGAATATTTCTCACGCAAAGTGTAAATAATTATCCATTTATTTGTAAGATAAGAGACTAACTATGCAGCCAATTTATCTACCAGAGCAGGTTGACATCAAAGAGGAAGAGGCCAACACCGCGACTTTTGATATCCATCCGTACCATCCGGGGTATGGTCCAACAGTAGGCAACGCCCTGCGGCGGGTATTATTGTCCTCATTGCCGGGAGCCGCGATAACTCACCTCAAAATTGAGGGAGCCGATCACGAATTTACCGCCATTGATGGCGTCAAGGAAGACTTAGTCAGCATTATGCTCAATATAAAAAAGGTGCGGTTGTCCTCGACTAGTGACGAGCCGGTGGAGATTGTGCTGAAAGCACAAGGTGTGAAGAAGGTACTCGCCGGAGACTTTACCACCCCACCTGAAGTGACCATTGCAAATCCGAGCCTGGTGATAGCTACTCTAACCAGCGAGGCCGCATCACTTGAATTACGTTGTACTGTCGAACAAGGCCGAGGCTACGTGCCGTCAGAAACCTTGGAAAATGAAGAGCGTCCTATTGGTACCGTGGCGCTTGATGCGGTCTTTACTCCGGTGACCAGAGTGAGTTACAAAGTGGAGAATGTCCGAGTTGGCCAAGCAACGAATTATCATAAATTGTCATTAACTATTGCGACTGATGGAACACTTAAGCCGATTGAAGCGCTCAAAAAGGCCGCCTCGATCTTACAGGATCACTTTAACGAGTTGGCCGGAGACTTTGAAGAAAAGTTAACTGCTGATCATCCTGAGCCTGAGGAAGTACCAGAGCCCGAGGATGAACTGGGGATAGCCGAGCCCGAAAATACTTTGAGTTTGTTGCGGCTGCCATCTCGAGTGCATAACGCCCTCGAGCGGATTGGTATTACGACCGTTGAGCAGGTTACTGAGCTAACTGAGGAGCAGGTGCGAGACATCCCAGGTTTAGGTGAGAAGGCTGTCGAGGATATCGAGCAGGCGGTTGTCTCCTACCGGCAAAGTGTGACAGAGACAACTTCAAGCGAGAAATAATCGATACACCGATCGTACAACAGGTATGAAGCATAAGATTCGTCAACGTACCTTGGGCCGCACTGCCACTAAGCGACTGGCTTTGATGAGGAATATGAGTGGTGATCTTCTCCGCCATGGCCAGATAGTGACGACCGCTGGCCGGGCTAAAGAGCTGAGACGATTCCTGGAGCCTTTGATAACCGCGGCTCGGGGGAAAAGCACGCTGGCGCAACAGCGACGCTTACGGAGTGTCCTACTCACTGGGCGTAACGTGTTTAACCTCATGGAGAGAGCGGATAAGACGGCCAAGCGCCCCGGTGGGTATCTGCGGCTGCACAAGCTAGGCAAGCGCCAGGGAGATGGTGCGCCCCGCATTAAAGTAAGCTTTACCGATCAAGAGTAAGTGCTTTATAGTGAATCACTTCTATGACTGACCTTAAGCCAAGACTAGGCACTGATATTGAATGGCATCACTTGGATGCCAAGGGTGCGGTGTTGGGTAGGTTAGCAACTGAGGCGGCCGGGTTGTTGCAGGGTAAGCATCGCCCAGACTGGGCCCCGAATACATTAGCTGCTACCCGAGTAGTGATTACCAACACCGATGAGGTGGCTGTGACCGGCCGCAAGGAGGACCAAAAAATGTACCGCCGCTATTCAGGATATCCAGGGGGCTTGCGCGAGCGGACGCTTCGAGATCAACGTCGGCGAGACTCAAGGAAAATTGTTGAGGCCGCGGTGTCGGGAATGCTGCCGCATAATACGCTCCGGGCGCAACTGATGAGGCATTTGTTGCTGTACGCTAATGAGTCTCATCCCCACGAGGCCCAATTACCTACCCGGGAGAACTAAACTATGGCTGGAGAGATGAAACAAGATGGTTTGGGTCGACGCAAAGAGGCAGTCGCCCAGGTACACTTAACTAAGCACGTTAAGAGCCGAGAGGTTAACGGAAAACCGTTTGCTGAATATTTTGATACCGTGGCCCAACGAGTGAGCGCTATTCTTCCGCTGACGGTAACTTCACAGGATGAAGCAGTCGGATTTGCCGTCGTCGTCCATGGTGGAGGCAAGCAGGGTCAGGCAGACGCCATGAGTTTAGGATTGGCTCGGGCCTTGCTGGCACAGGATGAAGGACGACGCAAAGAGCTTAGAGTGGCAGGACTATTAACCCGTGACTCACGGGTTAAGGAGAGAAAAAAACCTGGTTTGAAGAGAGCGAGGCGTGCCCCGCAGTTCTCTAAGCGCTAAACTGACAATTTGATAAAAACTTGACAAATTCTCTAGTTTAGGATATATACATGGGGACGTACAGTTGTTGTCCTTTCAAAAATAGTTAGATTTAGTCAAACTTCCCACCGGATACTGACATGAGGTCAGCTAACCTGCTGTTCCCACCCTGTTAAAAAGGAGTGTAGCTGTGTTGATTTTAAGCCGCAAGAAGAACGAGAGTATCGTCATTAATAATGACATTACGGTCATGGTGGTAGAGATCCGTGGAGACAAGGTCCGTCTCGGCATCGACGCCCCCAGGGAAATTCCGGTTCACCGCCGCGAGATTTATGAGGCTATCCAACGCAACGAACAGTCCCCCAAGGACAAAGCTGCAGCAGAAGCTGCTGAGGAAACCACGATAGATAAGCAAGATGAGCAGGTCGATCCTGCTAAGACTGATTAACCTCCTCTCAGTTAAAGCGTCGTAGAACTTGGCCAAGCGCCAACCACACCCAAGCCGCACCACAATGGTCGCGGCTTTTTTATTAATCTCCGAAAAGAGTGTGGTCGCCGTAGGCTGAGCCGCAGCGAAAACCCTACGGTTAGGGCGAGCCACGGCTTTTCGAGAGATTAATAACCCCGAATCCCCATCAGGATGATTCGGGGTAACTGGTTCAACCGAGTGTGTTACTGTTTCGAAAGAGCTGCCATGAATTTCTTGATTCTTGCCGAAAAGAGTGAGCTCGCTATTCAGCGAGCCACGGTTTTTCAAGCCAGAATCAACCCAGCGCCTACAGGTGCTGGGTAAATAACTCCGCATCTTTTGTAAGGAAGTGCGGCAGGCCAGCGGGCCAAGTCTCGCCTGTGCGACTGAGTAAACGAAACCCCGTCTCAACGGGGCGGAAGCAATCCTTAAGGTGTAATCGGGCGCTGGCTATTGGCTAATCGTCACTGAGCTGGCAATAAGGCTGGTGGTGGAAGTATCGGACTTAAGATAGAAGACGACCTCGCCGTCTTCACCGACGGTGGGCTGCGCCTGGCCTAAGTTGGTAGTGTCTAGTTGATAGGTGCGAGGCTGATCTCTGGTATCTATCTCAGTGATTAAGATCTCGTCGCCAACTTGGTAGATTAGGTGATGACCTCCGGCATACCATTGCGGTGCGTTAATGTCACGCGCCAGACGAATAACAAGTTGCAGCTCTTTAAGGGGGGTTGTGGCACGCTCGTCATCAACGTTAAAGACATACAGAGTGTGAGTATCGGTTTGAATTAGTAACATACGTCCATCCGGTGACCAGGCAACGCTTTGGGCCTGGTCGATTATTTTCTCGACGTTGCCTTCGTCGGCCAGAAACCAGAAGCTTTGATCAGCCAGCTCAAATACCACTCGGCCAGCTGGCGTAACTGCTAGGCTCTCGATTACGCCAGTCGGAGCGGGGATGGCTCGGTTGACGAGCTCGCCTTGCAGGGTAAAGCTGGCCACGGTGCCGTCAGTTAACACTGCGTAGATCTGCCGTGAACTAAGGGCAAACGTCTCAACCTTAGCCACAAGTATTTCGGTTGATCCAGTGATGGTGTGGTGAGCAGCAATACTACCGGCCTGGTTTCGATATAGTAAACGATTTGGTACTCGAGGATCCCAGACTACCTCACTGGCTTGGGCAAGTCTCGGTAGCGTTTTAGTCGACAGACGTTGCCCGACGGTGACCAGTTGATACGAACCGGTGCTGGCCCTGATTAGAATGGAGGAATTGTTTGGTGCCCAGAGCAGCGACTCAGGTCTACTGGTAAGCGAGAGAGAATTAGAAGCGGGTAGCCCTTCTTGGTCGAGCAGGGTAAAACTATTCTGGTTGGTTAAAACAGCCAGCAGTTGTCGGCTGGGAGAGAGGCTAAACATGCTAGCTTCTTGAATTAAGACTTGGCGAGATGGGCTTGAGGGCCACAGACGGATGTCTCGCAGCTCGGTGGTTCGGCCCGGAATGACTAGAATATTTTTCTGCCAGGTCTCGTAGCCCTCACGGCTCACGGTCACGCTGACAGTGCCGGCTGGTAGGTTAGTAATAGCCTGGGGGGTTCGGCCAACAA
>JACZRJ010000001.1 GCA_022574795.1 Patescibacteria group bacterium
CAATCTAGGTTATGGGGGTGGACATAACGCCGGCTTCGCTGTTTGTGAGACCGAGTTTGTGCTGACGCTTAATCCTGACTGCCAAATTTCCTGGTCGGGTATTAGCACGCTGGTAGAGTCGATGAGGGAGCCTCGAGTAGCAGCCGTAACTGGTTTGCTGTACCGGGGCAAAGCGAGCGATAAGCAAAACATTATTGACTCGGCTGGTATTGAGCTGTCTTTAGCCCTCAATGGAATTGAGATTGGCGCTGGCGAAGTTGATGAAGGTCAATACCGTACACCACGCCAGACCTTGGCGGTAACTGGTGCCTGTGGCTTGTATCGACTGGCGGCGCTGCGCGAGATTGCCCACGCTCAAGGAGACATTTTCGATAAGGATTTTATGGCGTATAAGGAAGATGTTGATCTCGGCTGGCGACTAAAAAGGGCCAGTTGGAGGGTACTCTTTGTCCCCACGACCATTGGCTGGCACAATCGGGCTCTGCGACGGCAGGGGATCCTGGGCTGGGGGCTCAATCCAGTTGCGATATACAACAGATTACGTAATAGGCGAACGTACTATTCAATTCGCAATTGGCTGTGGATGGTGACAAAAAATGCCACGCTCAAACAAATAGTCCTGCATGCTATTTTTATCGACGGCCGGTTTCTACTGCTATTGCTATTGAGTCTGCTGTATCCGCCGTTGTTACGAGTATGGCCCGAAACAATTCGAGGTTTACCGAAAATGCTTGCCAAGAGAGATACGGCTGGGGCAGGCTAAGCCAAGCATAATGAAGTTATCAATCACCATTGTTAATTATAATAGTGCTCGGTTGACGCACTCGTGTTTAGAGTCGCTCTTAACGCAAAAGTTGCCGGCCGAGACGAGCATCGTGGTTGTCGATAATGCCTCGAGTGATGAAAGCGTGTCTTTTTTGAGATCTGACTTTCCGGAAATTACCGTCATCAGTAATGAGCATAATCTTGGACTGGCGAGGGCAGTTAATCAGGGCTTTGGGCACAGTCGAAGTGATTACTACTTGACCTTGAACCCCGATATTATCGCCCTGCCTGGCTCAATTACTACCTTAATTAATTATCTGGAGAAGAATCCTACCGTTGGTATCTGCAGTGGTAAGTTGATGTCGCCCAACGGGGAGTTACAACCATCTTGTTTTCGCTGGTACACACCGATGACGGTAGTTTACCGACGTACCTGGCTCGGCCGAACAGCTCGGGGCCGAAAAGTTGTCAGCGACTTTTTGATGAAGGATTTCGACCACGCCAGCGCCCGCGATGTTGATTGGCTCATGGGTTCATGTCTGATGGTGAGAGGAAAGGCTTTGGCTCAGGTTGGCGGTATGGATGAAAGGTTTTTCTTATATTTTGAGGATGTTGATTGGTGCCGTCGCTTTTGGGAGCAGGGTTGGCGAGTCAGCTATCTGCCGACAGCTGAGTTTTCACACTTTCACCAGCAGAGTAGCCGGACCCAGGCACTATTTGGTATGGTCTTCAACTGGACAACACGAGAGCACATCCGCTCGGCTCTCAAATATTTTTTTAAATACCGGGGAGCGCCAGGGCCGCGAATTGAGACAGTTTAATTTGCTTAACCAACGAGGTACGCTGTCGCTATGAAATTGGCCTGGCCCGAAGTGGCAGAAATAAAGGTGGGGTCTTTTGAGGGACCTTATGATCTCCTACTAGAATTGGTTCGAGCTCGTAAAATTGAGCTGTCGGATACCTCGCTGGCGGACGTCAGTGGGCAGTTCATCAGTTATCTGAAACGTGAGCCAGGAGTCTCGGGGGAAAGAATCGCTGACTTTTTAGTAGTGGCGGCGACGTTGTTGCTCATTAAATTGCGCGCGGTAGCAACGTTGTCGATCGCCGAAGAGAAGGAAGTGGAGTCGTTGACGAGTAGGCTGACGGCTTATCAGCGCTATCGAGAGGCCGCCAAGTGGCTGGGTAGACATTGGTCCGGTGCCAGCCTACTATCGGCACCGGCTAACCGGGAAACGACCCTATCCGTAGGGTTTCGCTGCGGCTCAGTGAAGTTGCAGCGACCGGCCATAACGGCTCAGCAGTTGCGGAATCAATTGAAAGGATTAGTTCAACGGCGCCGGCCGCTTCGGGCACCCGTCAGGACAGTTCATCTGGCGCGGACGACATTACAGGAGTGTCTTAATTTGGTTGAGCAACGAGCCCTTCGACTTAAGCGTTTTGTGTTGTCAGCTCTGCAGCCGGGCAATGGCGATGATGCTTTCGCCGTTACTTTTATGGCGGCGCTTGAATTAGCTCGGCGCCAGCGAATATCTTTACACCAAGCTAAGCCATTTGCCCCGATCATGGTGATTGCCATACCTCGTGATGAATAGCCGGGTCAAAAAAATACAGGCGTTATTGTTTGTTTCAGCCGAACCGATAGCCAAGCGTGGGTTGGCCCAAGAGTTGGAGTTGACGATAGCAGAGCTGAACGATGAGCTGACTCAATTAGCTGGCGCCCTACATGATAGCGGGCTGGCCTTGGTAACTAGCGAGACTCAGGTGCAGTTGACGACTTGCGTTGAGTTGGGCGAGTGGCTAGCTAGTCGGTATGATGCTGAGTCGCGCCAGCTGACCCCTGCGGCAGCCGAAACCTTGGCGATTATCGCTTATCGAGGGCCAGTGAGCCGGGCCGAAATTGAGTCCTTAAGGGGTGTCGATAGTCAGCGAATAGTACACCAATTAGTGCGGCGAGGATTAATTACAGCGCACCGGGGACGGGGGCAGCTAGTGAATTATCAGATAACGGCTGACCTGCTGGCACAGCTGGGGATTACTCAGGTGCAGGAGCTGCCTGAGTTTGACGTCCTCGGTAAGGATGAGGAGTTTCAGGAAGACATCGTTGAGAAGTCTTAAGAAGCACACTTGAAGTTAGTATGACTATCTTAGAATTGAGTTTGCTGACGGTGAGCTGCCTGGCCCTCAATGCACCGTCAGCTCAGTGTTGGCAGAAGCAAGTACCTATCAATGAGCCGCAGGTGCAGGCTGCTCGGGTACTTGCTCCAGTTCTGACCGGGGTGGCTCAGGATGTGGTGTTGACAGCGGAAGCTGCCCTCGTCTGGGATCTGGCAAGTGGTCGGATATTGTTTGAGCGTCAGATTGATCAGCGGCGACCGATTGCCAGCGTCACCAAGTTGCTCAGCGCACTAACTGTTCGAGAAAACTTGGCTCTGAGCGATGTGGTGATTATTCCACCTGAGGTGACTGCCGTGCAGGCCTACGGTGCTCAGATTGGACTGCCGGTTGGTGAGCACAGCACCGTTAAAGAACTGTTGTCCGCTAGCCTGATTGCCTCAGCCAATGATGCGATGCTCACCTTAGCTCTGGCGGTGGCAGGCAGCGAAGAAGATTTTGCTGCCTTGGCTTCGAGTTGGGGTAGAGCCGTTGGGCTGGGGCAGACCCGCGCTGCCAATTCGACTGGCCTGTCAGGCGGTGATCAATATTCTTCAGCCCGAGATGTCATGCGCCTCATGTCACTGGCCTATCAGGATATCGAGCTTAGAGCAATGTTAGCTGCTCCCAAGGGTGTACTTGAGACACGTGAAGGCAAGCATCTAGCCTATCGATCAACCAACAAACTTGTTAATACCTATGTGCCAATTAAAGCGGCCAAGACCGGTTATACCAGAGCAGCCGGTCAAAATTTGGTTATCATAACTGAGGGAGCTACTGGCCAAGAAATTGGTGCTATTATTTTGGGCAGCACTTCTCGGTTTCAAGACATGAAAGTCTTGATCGAGTGGGTCTGGAGAAATTATTCTTGGTAGTGAAGTTCAATGATGACATTTTTTGAAAATCCGGAGCAGGTTATCGATGTTGTTCGAGTGATTGGAATCGCCACGATTACATTTGTAGTTGCTTTTGCGATGACCCCGCTGGTGTCGCACTACTTGTACAAATATAAATTTGGTAAGAGCATACGTAATACCGGGGCCACGCCGATATATTCGAAGTTGCACGCTAAGAAGGCGGGCACACCAGTGGGCGGCGGCATTATTATTTGGGGTTCAGTGCTACTACTGGCCTTGTTGTTCTGGGTGCTGCAAAGGCTGTGGCCTTCTTTGATTACCGACAATCTAAACTTTTTGACTCGGCGGCAAACGTTGCTGCCGCTGGGGGCGTTGGTGGCTGCTGCCGTCTTGGGTTTTATGGATGACTATCTGAATGTCAGGAAGATTGGGCCTTCCGGTGGCGGGCTTAACATGCGGCAGAGAATTTTACTTTACACAGTCGTAGCCGCTTTTGGCGCCTATTGGTTTTTCTTAAAAATCGAGTGGCGTATTATTCATGTACCCGGTGTTGGCGATTATGAAATTGGCTGGTGGTATATTCCGCTGTTTATGGTTGTGATTGTCGCCACGGCATTTTCAGTGAACGAAGCCGATGGTTTGGATGGTTTGGCTGGCGGTATCTTGATGTTTGCCTTTGGTGCCTACACGGTGATTTCGTATTCCTTGGGGCGCGTTGAGTTGGCGATGTTTTGTGCTGCGATTGTAGGAGGGCTGCTAGCCTTCTTGTGGTTCAATGTGCATCCGGCGCGATTCTTTATGGGAGATACGGGAGCCATGAGTTTGGGAACAACGCTGGGCATTATAGCCATGCTGACTAATTCCGCGCTGGTGTTACCAATCATAGCCTTTCCGTTAGTGATGGAATCAGGCTCAGTCATTATTCAGGTGGTATCTAAAAAACTGTTTCGACGTAAGGTTTTTTTGTCGGCGCCGCTTCATCACCATTTTGAGGCGATGGGATGGCCCGAGACGAAAGTAACCATGCGGTTTTGGATTATCTCAGCTGTTTTTGCTGGCATTGGCCTGGTCGTTGCCCTGCTGGGTATGGGAACCTAGTTAAGGGTTATGAGAGAGGAAGATTAAATTCGGAATTATTGTAGTACGAGGGGATCAGGATACACTTGTTTCGTCAATAGACGATGACAAATTAGGTTTGCCGAGTGTCGGGACTAGACCGATGGTAGGGGTGTGACGATACGAACGATTAGAGATTTTAAAGACAAGCGGGTTACCGTGGCGGGCCTGGGTACTCATGGTGGAGCCGAGGGGAACGTGCGCTGGCTAGTGGAGCAGGGCGCTAACGTGACCATCACTGATCTGCGTCAGGCGGATGAGTTGCGAGCGGTGATCAATCGGCTCCGTGACTTGCCGCAGATTACCTGGGTTTTGGGCGAGCATCGGCCCGCTGATTTTACGATGACCGATATGGTGTTACGGAACCCAGCTCTGCCAGTGGCTTCACCGTACTTGTCAGCTGCCCGGGCAGCGCGAGTGCCGATTGAAATGGATAGCAGCTTGTTTCTAAAGCTTTGTTCGTCGGGCACTATTTTTGGCGTGATCGGTAATAAGCATAAGCGCCTGACGACACTGGGTATTGAGCATTTATTGCATCTGACGTTTGCGCGGGTGGTGATGATTGGGATTGGAAACGGCTCGCCGCTAGCAGCCTTGTCTGAGGTTGGCGCTGATGATCTGGTCGTCTTTGAACTCAATAGTGCCAGACTGGAGGGACTCAGGGAGGCTAAGCTAAGCCCACAAACGTCAGTGATAACTCATTTAACAGGGGGATCAGCTACTGAGCTTGAGGTCAAGAAGTCAGCCTTACAATATCAAGCGTCAACTGATCGCGTCTTGCTCAATTATGATGACCCGGCAACTCGGGCCTGGCGGGCCAATACCTTAGGACAAGTCTTTTGGTACAGCCTAGGCAAGGCTATTCCAGGTAACGGGATCTGTGTTAGACGAGGGCAGGTGACGATAGTAATGAACTACAGTCACCTGAGCCTGTTCAGACTCAACACCCTGGGAATTGCTGACGAAACCCAGCAGCGAGAATTACTGCCGGCTATTTTTTTGGCCTTTGCCAGTGGCGCCAGGCCATCGTCGATTGCTCTGCAGGTCAGGCACTTAACTAATGTGGCGCATCGCTTGGAACCAATTGCTGAGATTAGCGGGGTTCGCTATTTGGACGATTCGGCTGCTACCATTCCTGAGGCTACGGTGGCAGCCCTTCGCTCATTGAACCATAAGCATATCGTACTGGTGCTCGGGGGTAGTGATACGAAGCTTAGTTTTGAAAAGTTAGCTCAGGCCTGCGCCAATTCCTGGATCCGAGCTTTGGTATTTATTCCTGGTAGTACGACCGGGCGAATGAGAGAAGTTATTGAGTCGAGGTACCAAACCTCGCCACCTATTCATATGTCAGACTCGGTGCCCGAAGCCGTCCGCGTGGCGGCTCGTTATGCGCGGCCGGGCGACACCGTGCTGTTCTCACCAGCGGCCTCAACGGCGGGATATTTTCGAGATGAGTTTCAACGAGGGCAACTTTTTGCGCAGACAGTGACGAACTTACAGGAACTAAGCCCGACATCGGCCTACTGAATTAATAATTTGAGGTCTCCGCTTGCCTTCGTTGGGCAGATTAAGGATTCTTAGAGGTACCCATGGCTGCTAAACCAGTTGCGCGATCCTTTGATACTCTGTTACTGATCACGATTCTTGGCCTGACCCTGTTCGGCCTCATTATGATCGGTTCGGCTTCGTCCGTTATTGGCGAGCGCTTTCGTGATGACAGCTTCTTTTTTCTCAAGCACCAGCTGACTTATGGCGGAGTCGTGGGTCTGCTGGCTCTGGTGGTTGGGCTGGTGACACCCTATCGTGCTTGGAGAATTATTGCCCTGCCCTCACTGCTGGGCGCCTTGGTCTTACTGGTACTCGTATTTATTCCCGGGCTACAGGTGGAGTATGGCGGGGCCTCCCGTTGGATTGGTCTCGGGCCCATTACTATTCAGCCTACCGAAATTACTAAATTGGCCTTTATTTTATATTTGGCGGCACTGTTGGAGACCAAGGGAGATGACATTCGAAACTTCCGCAAGAGCGTCGTGCCGTTTTCCCTGATTATTGGTGTGACTGGCGCCTTGATCATTATGCAGCCTGATATAGGAACGCTGTTCACCATTATCTTAATCGGTGGAGCCATGGTTTTTGCCGGAGGTTTTCGCTTGAGTCATCTGGCCGGCTTGGCGCTTGGCAGCGTCGCGCTGTTCGCGTTACTGATTAATACTGCTAGCTATCGCTTATCGCGAATTATTACCTACCTCCACCCAGAACTTGACCCTCAGGGGGTTGGTTATCAGATTAATCAAGCCTTGCTGGCGGTTGGTACCGGCGGTTTGTGGGGCTTGGGTTTTGGGCGTAGTCGGCAGAAGTATCTGTATTTGCCCGAGCCGGCCGGGGATTCTATCTTCGCAATTATTGCTGAAGAGCTGGGCTTAATTCGATCGCTATCAATCTTGCTACTCTTTGCTCTGATTGGCTGGCGGGGCTATGCGATAGCCAGACGAGCCCCGGACACGTTTGGACAACTGTTAGCAGTCGGAATTACTACCTGGATCGTGACGCAAGCCTTTATTAATATCGGCTCGACGCTAGCAGTTACACCACTAACCGGTATTCCGTTGCCGTTCATTAGCTATGGTGGATCTGCTCTGGCTACGATGTTATTGGCCGCTGGCATATTGTTAAACATCAGTCGCTGGACTGATAACAGTAGCAAGTAGCAGCGGTAAATAAATAACTACTTATTGATACTTGTTGCCTGATACTCAATACTACGTGATCAAACCTACGTTGCTGAATAAATAAGTTCGCTATGGATCAACCAAAAAAACTTAAGGTCGTGCTTACCGGCGGTGGGACAGGCGGACATGTTTTGCCGCTCATTCCGCTGGCGCAGGCCCTCAAGGAAGTCTCCACTACCAGTATTGAGTTGACGTTTATGGGGGTACTCGGTGCCGAGAGTGTCAAGCAGCTGAGGGCTGAGGGGATTGATTGCCTCGCAATTCCGAGTGGTAAATTGCGGCGATACTTTGATCTACGAACCGTCGTTGACCTACTCATTAAGCTACCAGTCGGGATTGGGTTGGCGCTCTGGCAGGTGGCTAAGCTTAAACCTCACGTCGCCGTCAGCAAGGGAGGCTTCGGCAGCCTGCCAACAGTCATTGCCTGCCGAGTGTTGGGTGTACCAATACTCCTGCACGAGTCCGACACAACTCCCGGATTAGCCAACCGAATTGCGGCGCGATTATCAGCGGTGATTGCTACGAGTTGGGCGCAAACCACCGAGACCTTGGCGCGCTTTGATGGCAGCGTCGTGCGAGTTGGCATACCGGTGCGAGCAGAGATTGGTGCTCAATCTTTAGGAGAAGCGAAGCAGGCCTGGAATTTGTCAGTTACAGATCCCGTCATATTAATTTTAGGCGGTAGCCAAGGAGCGCAGCAGCTCAATGATCTGGTCTTGACCACCTTGCCACAGCTGCTCAAGACGGCCTCAGTAATTCATATTACGGGCCCTGACAATCATCAGGCTGTCTTGGCCCAATCAGCGTTGATCCCAGCGCAGACTACCTCCGAGCACAGGTATCTTTGCCTGCCATATCTAACTGATACGTTTGCCAGTGCTTTATCGAGTGCCGACGTGGTCGTGACGAGAGCTGGGGCAACAACCCTGGCTGAATTAGCGCGAACTGGTTCGGCGGCAATTTTGCTGCCCTTAGCTGGAGCAGCCGGCGGCCACCAAGCCAAAAATGCCGCCGTGCTTACTGAGGCCGGAGCAGCGATCACGCTGGAGGCTGACGTTGCGGCCAAGGACTTTGGCGAGCGGATAGTTGCTCTGCTGCGTGATGACTTGGCTCGAGAAAGGCTAAGTAATCGAATAAAGCTATTTGATTATCCACGAGCCGCCAGCGTACTGGCCGCGTTAGCGCTACACCTGGGCGGGCAGAAGAGTGAGTTGGGTACTCTTCTGACTGCTAAGCAAGTGGGCATGATTGGAATTGGCGGCGCGGGCATGAGGGGCTTGGCCAATTTGTTGCAGCAAAGTGGTAAGCGAATAGTAGGAATTGATGCGCGGCACCAGCAGTTAGCCGGGGCCCGCGACCTGCAGCATTGCTCAATTGTCTCGGAGCAGAAGTTTACTGCCACAATGATGAAGGGTTGTGATGTTTTACTGTACTCAGATGCAATACCTAAGGAGCACAAGGTGCGGCAGCTAGCCAGAGCGCAGGGCCGGCCAGAGTTATCGTATCAACGCGCCCTGGGAATTTGGAGCTCACTTTTTAGGACAGTGGCGGTAACTGGAACCCATGGTAAATCTTCAACGGCGGCGCTGCTAGCGCAGGTGATTGGACAGGCCGGCCTACAACCAACGGTGTTGATTGGAGCCAGTGCTGTCAGCCTCAACGGATGCCATAGTCAGGCCGGCAACAATGCTCTGATGATAGTTGAGGCTGATGAATATCGTCGACACTTTCTTGAACTGCGACCGGATCATGTCGTGCTGACAAATATTGACTATGACCACCCCGACTATTTCGCTGACCTGGCTGAGGTAGTGGCTGCCTATACTGAGTTTCTTGAGCTGATCGAACCGCACGGTAGGGTGGTGATGACAACCGCCTCTTTAGTGCACTGGCCGGCTGATACGTCGTGGTCGAAAAGGGTCACGGTGCTCACTGAACCTGTCGCTTCACTGAAGGTACCGTTGCCGGGAGAACACATGAGGCAGAACGCTTGGCTGGCAATTACTATGGCAGAGCACCTGGGCGTGACTCGCCAGCAGGGCAAAAAGGCGGTGGCCGCATTTCCTGGGCTTAGCCGGAGGTTTGAATTACTGGGTAGCTATGGCCAACGGAAGATTTACAGCGATTATGGTCACCATCCGACTGAGCTGGCCGCAACAATTGCTGCGGCAGCGACTACGGCGCCCCTGGATCAATGGCTCGTGCTGCTAGAACCTCATACTAGTAATCGACTCACTGCCTACTTCGATGCTTTTGTCGAGGTGTTAGCTGCGGGAGACTTTGGTGTTGTTGTACTACCCGTCTTTGCGGCTCGAGGAGAGACAAGCGATGACATGACTAAGACGAGCTTGCAGCTATGGCAGGCAATTAAAGAGCGAAAAAGTTCCTGCGTCTTGGCGGACAGTTTCACTGAGCTTCCGGAGGTGCTTGAGCAGGCGAAAAGTCACTACGAGCACGTCTTAGCCTTCACGGCTGGAGATCTTGATGACTACCTCAGGTCGCTTATTCGCTAGTTTTTGCCGATATTGTAGATAGGTTGTCGAAGCGCTAAAAAGGGTAGAGAAGCGAGAATGAGGCTATTAACGGTGATAAATAAAGAAATATAGTTGACTAAAAGTCAATGTGCACCTATACTATGTGCAACACTCTTTGACATAGTGTTTAATTGTGCTAGTAAGATACGTTACGTTAATTATCTTTTCATGACTACTTCGCCCAAAACAACGATTAATATCATAGATCTTACCGACCAGGTGTTGGCGGTTCTTGATGCACGTTCTCGCGACGTAATCAGCAGGCGCTACGGGATCAAGAATGGTCAAAGCGAGACGCTGGAAGGGATTGGTAAGGATTATGGTATCACTCGGGAACGTGTTCGCCAGATTCAATCTCAGGCGAAGCGTGCCTTGGTTGATTTGGCGGACTTGATGGGACCGGTGACGGAATTGTATGCCGAGGTCTTTAAGCAGCACGGCGGTATCTTAAGTGAAGCGGAAGCAACGAGGTTGATCGCTGAACGCTTTGAGCAGGAATTGCCGCATACGGCTTATGTGACCTTTTACTTAGATATCCTACCACCATATCGATACGTGACTCGCAGTGATCACTTCGATCCGCACTGGCTGCATCCTGAATTGGTTGCGCCAGAGGCCGAGACTGTGGTGGCCGGCGCCCAAACAATCTTACGAAGAAAAAAGCACCCCTTGGATCAGGCGATGTTGTTTGAAGCAATTCGGGTTGAGCTAGCCGCTAGTGAGCAAACGCTGCCTGACGAGTATCTCTACGCGCGCCTGATGGCTAGTAAGCCAGTGAAGCGAAGCGCCTTCGGTGAGTGGGGCTTGAGTGACTGGGCTGAAACATCTCCGCGGGGAGTTGGCGACAAGGCTTATGCAATCCTGCGACGACATGGCAAACCTGAACACTTTACCGCAATTTGCGAGATGATTAACGAGGCAGCTTTTGATCATAAACAAGCTAACCCCCAAACAGTTCATAACGAGTTGATTAAGGATGAGCGCTTCGTCTTGGTGGGTCGCGGCTTATATGGTCTAGTCGATTGGGGCTTTATTTCCGGTACGGTAGCTGATGTTATAGAATCGCTGTTGGCTAAAGCCGATAAGCCTCTGAGTCGTGAAGAAGTAATCAAACAGGTATTGGCTCAGCGACAGGTTAAAAAGAATACTATTCTCCTTGGTTTGCAAAACCCAAAACGATTTGTCAGGACTGAGGGAGACAGCTATACCCTCCGTTCGTAATTACTCTCTTTGAAGAGACAGGAAAGCACCCCGTACTCGGGGTGCTTTTAGATATCTGCTTAAAAGCCTTCAGCTTGAGCAAAATGGGTAACAGTCTCCGATTCTTTTGTGGCCGGAAAAGTCCCTGGCAGCCATGATAGTGAGGGGTTTAGCTCTACTGAGTCGCCCTGCTGAGGGCACCCTACGACTCGCTTCGCTGCGGCTCGCTGGCACCCTACGACTCGCTTCGCTGCGCCCTGCCTCAGCAGGGTTTCGCACCGTTGAGACGGTGTTTGCGCTGCGGCTTAGTTGCGGCTTAGCTGTGGGACTTGGTAATTGAGGTATACTAGAAGGAAATATGCAGCATGGAGTGCAAACATTTTTTGAGGTTGTGTCGCAGTATGCGGGTGGAATCTTGATCGGGGGCTGGTTGCTGATTCTTTTTTTCACGCTGTGGATCACCTGGGAGACGTATCGATATTTGAAACAGGTTGATTTTTTTGCAGCGCTACAATGGACCTTCTTGCAGATCCTCCTACCAGACGATGCTGAGCAAACACCTAAAGCAATGGAGAATGCCATTGAAGTTTGGGGTGGCATTCATAAAGACCCTGATCTAATCGAAGAACTTTTCGAAGGCTACATGCTACCGTGGTACAGCTGCGAGCTGCAATGTACCCGAGAGCGAGCTCGCTACATCATGGTCGTGCCCACGCCGCAGGCTAAATTTTTCGAGGGTGTTATTTACGGGCAGTACCCGACGGCAGAAATAAAAGAGGTTGAAGATTATACCTTGGAATTTGACTATCAAGACCTGGAGAAGAAATTTGATCTCTATGGTACGGAGATACATTTGTCAGAGGATGATATTTATCCGATCCGGACCTACCGCGAGTTTGAAGATACCTTGGCCGAGGATGATCGTTTCATTGATCCCCATCAAGCCTTAGTGGAGGCTTTCACGAACATTGAGGAGGGTGAGCAATTTTGGATACAAATATTAATAAAGCCGGTTGCTCACAAGACTATCACCAAGTGGGCTGAGCGGGGACAAAAAGCAATAGGTGAAATTGCCGGGGTCGAGCAAACTAAGACCCCAGGAATATTGTCAGGCCTGGTTGAACAGGTAACTCATCTGCCAGGTGATATGGTGGAGGCAGTGGTATGGGGTCCGGCCGGACCGAAGGATAAACAGAAGGATAGTGTTAGCTTTAGGATTCATGACCCGGCTCAGGATGCGGCGATGAAAGGCATTCTGCAGAAAATTTCGCGCACGGGTTTTAAAACAAAGATGCGGGTGATTCATATTGCGCCGGCGGATAAATTGAATAAGCCTAATATTTCTAAGGCCATTGGAGCTTTCAAACAATTTAATACCTACAACCTAAATAGTCTGATGCCCGATCCGGCAACCAAGACTAACGGGCCCAATTATATTTTGAAGCAGACCAGGCGCAAATTCCGCAAGCGAGTGATGTTGCTTAATTTTCAGTGGCGAGACTTCTGGGGTGACTTATCTGGGCAAATGCTTACGGCTGAGGAATTAGCCACGCTTTATCACTTCCCCATCAAGTACGTTAAGGCACCAGCGATTGAACGAGGCACAGCGGGCCTTAGCAGTCCGCCTGAAAATGTGCCATATGTTTAGGCTGGCACAGTAAGGAAGTATAAAAATATCGAACTATGGCAGAAAAGATCACAGTGTTGGGACAAACTAGCTTTCGGGGACAGAACCGCACGTTTGGTATCTACCCTGATGACCAGCGACGACACATCTACGTCATCGGAAAAACGGGTGTGGGAAAGTCAACTTTGTTGGAGAACATGATTGCCCAGGACATTGTCAACGGTAGGGGTGTCTGTTTTATTGATCCACATGGAGACGCCGTGGAATCCTTGCTTGATGCTATACCGCCTAGTCGGATCAACGATGTGGTTTATTTTGACCCGTCGGACATCGATAACCCGGTAGCGTTTAATATTCTGGAGGCTACTGATCCGGCTTATAAGTATCTCGTTGCCTCCGGTCTGGTCAGCTCGCTGAAGAAAATCTGGGCTGATTCTTGGGGTCCGCGGCTGGAATATATTTTACGTAATACGATTCTTGGGCTACTAGATTATCCCGACAGCACGGTGATGGGTATTTTGCGCATGTTGTCGGATAGCGCTTATCGCAAGAAGGTGGTCAGTAGCATTCAAGATCCAGTCGTTAAAGCTTTTTGGGTAAATGAATTTGCTCAATATAATGAGCGCTTTCGCACTGAGGCGATTTCTCCTATTCAAAACAAAGTTGGACAATTGCTCTCATCTTCCATTATTCGCAATATCGTGTCGCAGCCGAAGAGCACTATTGATATGCATGATATTATGAATAATGGAAAAATTTTGCTGATTAATGTTTCCAAAGGAAAAATAGGAGAAGATAATTCGGCCCTGTTGGGGGCAATGATAATCAATCGTATTCAACTGGCGGCTATGGATCGAGCCTCTATTCCTGAGGAGGAGCGCCGAGATTTCTATCTCTACGTCGACGAGTTTCAGAATTTTGCTACCGAATCGTTTGCTCATATCCTCTCGGAGGCCAGAAAATATCGGCTCAACCTAACCATGGCACATCAGTATGTTGCCCAAATGGAGGAAGAGGTGCGCGATGCAGTGTTTGGTAATATCGGCTCGCTCATTTCTTTTCGAGTTGGCGCGGCTGATGCTGAATATTTGGAAAAGGAGTTCGCGCCGGTCTTCACCGAGACTGATTTAGTCAATCTGGCTAAGTATAATGCCTATATCAAGCTGATGATAAACGGGATCGCGAGTAAGCCCTTCAGCATGGTGACGCTGCCGCCCGACATGGAAAAATTTGGTCGGGGTGAAGATGTGCGGCGGGTGTCACGAGAGCGATATGGCCGTAGACGAGAACTAGTAGAGGAAAAAATTATTCGTTGGAGTGGGTTGGCGCTTGGCGGGAAGGACGAGGAGGAGAGGCAGGAAGAGCCAGCGCCAAGGCAGGGGACGCCCCGAGCGCGGGCACGCACCTCGGTTGCGAAGCCCCACAAACCGATTCAAAGCAAAGACGTTGAGGATATTACCTTGGCAACTTCGGCAGAAGAAATAACAAATTTGGCTGAGGCCTTGAAGGCTGATCAGACACAACGAGGTCGAGGCACTAGCGAAGAGCGAAAAATGTACCGCGTAACCTGCTCGCGGTGTGGTGATTTGACGGATGTGCCGTTTGAGCCAGATCCGGATAAGGAAGTCTATTGCAAAGACTGCTTAGCAATCGTTCGGGCCGCCAAGAAGAATGAGGTGCCAGAGAGCCCGGTGGGCTCAGGTGAGCTTAAGGGTGCCTCAGCAGGGCTGAGTAAACGAAACCCTGCGGATAAGGCTAAGCCGCAACTAAGCCGCAGCGCAAACCCCGTCTCAACGGGGCGCAAACCCTTTACCATGCCTCAGCAGGGCGGTCCACAGCGTTTTTCTGGACCGGTTCCACCGGCAAGGGACAAGACGTAGTACACTGGTGAAAGGAATAGCTATGCGATCATCAAGTGAAAAAGACGAGAAATTTTTTATTGATCAGCCATTTAATTTCAAGGAAAATCCGACCTGGCGGATTTTTCGGATCATGGCGGAATTTACTGAGGGCTTTGAGTTTCTCGCTCCGCTGAGAAAAGAAGTTACTATTTTTGGCTCAGCCCGACTGAATAACAAAGATAGGTGGTACCACCAGGCGGAAAAATTGGGCAGGCTGTTGGGGGAAAACGGCTACACTGTCATAACCGGTGGCGGGCCCGGAATTATGGAGGCAGGCAACAAGGGTGCAACTGAGTCTGGCGGCGAGTCGATCGGGCTGGATATTGAGCTGCCGATGGAACAGCGACGTAACAAGTGGGTTAAAAAAGGGATTGGTTTTCATTATTTCTTTACCAGAAAGATGATGCTGTCCGCCTCTGCTCAAGCCTATATTTTTTTCCCGGGAGGCTTTGGTACCCTAGATGAATTTTTTGAATTGGTGACCCTGATTCAAACTAATAAGATGGAGAAAGTGGCTATGGTTTGTGTCGGAAAGGATTATTGGGAGCCCTTAATGTCCTGGATCAGAATACAGTTGGCTGAGAAATATAAAACAATTTCTCTTGAGGACATGGATATTTTTCGACTCGTTGATACTGCTGACGAAGCGTTTGAGATTATTAAGACGACTAAAGAAAGAAAATACTTCTAGGTAGGGTTCGGACTCAGTCAGACTGAGGTTCGACCCTGCTGAGGGCACCCTACGACTCACTTCGTTCGCTGTAGGGTAAAGGGTTTGCGCCCCGTTGAGATCGCCCTGCTGAGGCAGGGTAAAGGGTTTTTGCTGCGGCTTAGTTGCGGCTCAGCTGGCACCCTACGACTCGCTTCGCTCCCTGGCACCCTACGACTCGCTTCGCTCGCCGCAGGGTAAAGGGTAAAAGGTTTCGCCGCAGCTCGCCCTGCAGTAGGCTAAAGCACATGAAACAGCTGAGTAGTAATGAGTTGCGTGAGGCTTACCAAGAATTTTTTGAGGGTAAGGGGCATATCAGAATTCCAAGTGCTCCGTTAGTGCCTCAAGATGATCCCTCGGTGTTGTTTACCACGGCTGGAATGCATCCCCTGGTGCCGTATCTGAAAGGACAAGTTCATCCTGCGGGCCAGCGTCTGACCAATGTCCAAAAATGTTTGCGGACGACAGATATAGAGCAAGTCGGGGATGCAACTCATGCCACCGTCTTTGAGATGTTGGGCAACTGGTCGCTCGGCGACTATTTTAAGCAAGAGGCGATCGAATGGAGTTGGGAATTTCTAACTTCGGTGGACTGGTTGGGAATGGAGCCTAACAAGCTTGCGGTCAGCGTGTTCGCTGGCGACGACGTAGCCCCACGGGATGAAGATTCGGCAAAATTCTGGCGAGCAGTTAGTATCGTCGAGCAGCATATCGCCTATTTAAATAAGGATGAGAATTGGTGGCCGGCAGGTGGCGGCGCAATAGGTCCGCAGGGACCTGACACGGAAATGTTCTTTTGGACCGGCCGGGAGGCAGTGCCTGATCATTTTGATACTACAGACAAACGCTGGGTGGAGATTTGGAATGATGTGTTCATGGAGTTTAACCGAGCCGAGAGTGGCAACTTCACGACCTTGGCTCAACAGAACGTGGATACTGGTATGGGCTTAGAGCGGGTGATTATGGTGGGGCAGGGGGCAGAATCAATCTATGAAATCGACACATTTGCCCCGCTAATGAAGCTGATTAGCAGCCAGACGAAGGTGAGTGATGTTCGTCATCAACGGATACTGGCAGACCATATCAAGGCGGCTACTTTTGTGATGGCGGATGAGCACCCAGTTAAACCGACTAATAGCGAGCAGGGGTACGTCGTACGTCGCTTGCTACGACGTGCCTTGAGATCAAGCCGGGTACTAGAAGTGCGTGATCCCACGACACTCCTTTTAGCCGGCGCTGACTATGTGGCACAAACATACGGTTCCGTCTATCCCTCGTTGGTTGATAATCTCGAGCCAGCCAAGCAGGCGATGCGGGATGAGGTAGATAAATTTGATCAAGTTTTGAAACGCGGCCTGAAAAAATTTGAGGCTGTCTTGGCGGCTCAGAACGGTGGCGACGTGCTAGCTGGCGAGATCGCCTTCAAGCTGTATGACACCTACGGCTTTCCCATTGAGTTAACCCAAGAGTTGGCCGCGGAACATAAGCTGTCAGTTGACCTCGCTGGCTTTGCGCGGGCTCTCAAGAGTCATCAACAAAAATCTCGAGCAGCAAGTATCGGAAAATTTGCCGGGGGCTTGGCTGACCATTCCGATCAAGCCGTGCGGTATCACACGGCAACACACCTATTACATCAGGCCCTACGGGATGTCTTGGGTGAGCAGGTAGTGCAGCAGGGTAGTAATATTACTGCTGAGCGGCTGCGTTTTGATTATTCGTATTCAGAAAAAATGACTACCGAACAAGTCAAAAAAGTCGAAGACTTGGTAAATGCCAAGATCGCGGCTGATTTGCCGGTGACAAAAAGAGAGATGACTGTGACCGAAGCTAAGCAGGAGGGCGCGCTTGGTCTATTTGAAAAAAAGTATGGCGAGCGCGTGAATGTTTATACAATTGGTGACTACTCTATCGAAATATGTGGGGGACCTCACGTTGAGAGCACTGGAGAGTTGGGTACTTTTCGGATCACTAAGGAGCAATCAGTTAGTGCTGGCATTAGACGCCTTAAGGCTTCACTACAATAAATTTTCTCTTGGTGACACCGGGCACGATACGTTGGTAGGTACTGATTTGGTAAAGAACTTGCTTGATTGAGCTAAATTTATGATTCTGTAGAGACATGAGAGACATTAGGCCAAAGCGAAAGATACCGCGTGATCTGGCATTTGAGCGAGATGTGCCTTTTGATGGTTTTAGCAAGCAGAAGTTAACAATGTCAAAGTTGACTGGTTCGAAGGTCCCGTTGACTTCAGTTGTTAGCGAAGAGCCTACAACAAGGCGGCGGGTAAAGCGGGTAAAAAGAGCGCGGGACAGTGTGGTCTTAGCCCCGGCTAAATTGGGCCGACGAGAGCGGCGCTTGTTGTTGTTCCTGGTATTTATAATTGTAGTTGCTAGTGCCCTGGCGATAATTATTTTTTTGCCGAGAGCTGAAGTTAAGCTGACGCTACGCTCAGCACCGCTGTTGGTGGAACAAACACTACATCTGACTGGTGCAGCAAGCTCGACTGACACTGGTTCAGTGAGAAAAGAGACTGGTGATGGAGCTACAATTGTAGCTGCTCCCCTTCTCCTCTCCCCTGATGTTGCCGGTGAGATTGGACATCAAGCAGGCGTCCAGCGAATATCTAAGGAATTGATCGAAGAACTTGAACGTGTCGCCAAAGAACTTCAGGCAAAGGGTTTTGATTTGAACGAAGATGCTTCAACGCTCGAGGAAAAGGCCCATGAGCTTGAGGAAGGAACAGATGAGGTATTGCCGGGTGAAAAAGGGCATATGACTGCCGAGAATATTGAAGAAGCAAGCGAAGAGATCCATGAGCATGCCAATGATTTTAATAGAAAGGCGGCCCGAATAGAGAAGCTTATTGAAGACTTAAAGACAAGGATTCAAGGAAAGCAGGGTGATGTTACGGCTATTGAAGGCCGGGCGCGGGAAGTCCAGGAGATAACTGAAGAAATTCGCGACCTTTTAAATGAAATCGGCGAAAATTCCGGGGTGATTTTAGAGGAGGCCGGTGAGTTAAAAGA
>JACZRJ010000057.1 GCA_022574795.1 Patescibacteria group bacterium
AGCCGTCCTCGGTAATAATATCGAGTCCACTTTGTAGTAGGAGCAGCTGAACAATATCTGGGGCCCGATTCACGTTGCTGGCGGTACCTAAGGCTGCCCCGCTCTGCAGCAAAGCTCCAGCCTGATCAGTGGAGGTTAGCCTGATAGTCGCTTGCAGAAAATCTGTCCAGGTGGCCGGAGGCTTCAGGCCGGCGCTGGCCAAGGCTGCTTGATTGTAAAAAAGCGCCAGCGAATCTATCGAGGTGGGTAAGGCATATACTTGATCTGCCCTAACGAGATCGGTGGTCACTACTGGAGCAAACTCGCTGGCCACTTCTTTGGCAGTCATAAACTTTGCTGGGGCAGGCGCCAGATGATCAATCATGCTATCAACCCAGGTGTGATGAATAACGAAGAGGTCGGGCCCACGACCAGCCGCCAAAGCTTCGATCAGCTCTGGCCGGTAGGTCATAACCGAGGCTATCTTTTTGTACTTAACGGCGGTACCGGATTGCTCCTGGTAGTCAGCGATAATTGACTCTAGTTGCGAGCTATCTTGCCACAACCCCCAGACAACGAGCTGCTCGGCGGCGTCAGTGGTAGCTATTACTAGTTGCCAGGTAATGAAGACGCCTCCGCCAAGCACCAGCCCGAGAAAAAGTATGAGGCGTTTGATCCCGGCCCCAGAGTTCAAGACGATAGTCGAGTTAACAGCAGCCCAAAATGGTAGGGGCTGGGACTAAATTCCCGATCGAGGCGTAGGTGCAGTTGCTCCGTAATTTTAAGAATATCTTGTTTGCTGACGCGGTCTTCTAAGGGTGGCCCCAGGGGTGTAGCCGAGCGCAGCCAGGCAATAATAGCAATAAAACCGTCGGCTTTAACCAAGCGCCTTGCTTCAATTATAACCTTGAGAGGATCTGATTGGTGCAGGATGTTGGCAACTAGCACCCAGTCGGCACTGTCGGCTGGCAGGGTGCTACCTTCAGGACTCTCGATGTCGGCTCGGATAGTCTTGATAACAGCCTGACTATCCTCTCGCTTAACGTTGGCTTCCAGGTCTTGAAGCAGCGAAGCAAAAATGTCTACCCCGATAACCATGCCGGTTTTACCGACTAATTTAGCGGCCGGAATGAGAAAAAAGCCAGGCCCGCTACCTAAGTGCACCACCGTCTGACCAGCTTTAAGGCCAAGATCGTGCCACAGCTCGGCTGGCCTAATGAATGTCTCGGAGGGCTTTTGGGCCATGGGAATAGAGTATCACATTGGCGATACGTCGTTGACCCCGTTGGCTTATTGCGGGCCTCCTCAATTCAAGGAGGCAGGGGAACTGCTGGCGGTACTGGGTAAGCGCCGTGGTGAGTTTACCCTACCCAGCTGGTGTAAGTAGCAACTTTGTCGGTTTTCTCATCGGGTCGCATTACTCTAACTCCTTGAGTCGCTCTACCCATAGCGCTAACACTTTTGGCATCAATGCGAATTACTTGTCCTTTTTCGGTAATAATAAATAGGTCGGTGTTCGCTAGCTTGTCGGTTGCTAGCAGAGAGGCGCCCACAACCTGACCTGTTTTTCCAGTGATGTTGGCTGTTTTAATACCGGTGCCGCCACGTTTTTGCTGGCGATACTCCTTCAGCTTGGTCCGTTTACCATAGCCTGCTTCGGTGATGACCAAAACCTGATGGGTATCGGCTTGCGTTGGTAACACAACATGCATCGAAACTACTTGGTCGTTCTTGCGCATGCGGATACCTCGAACACCGGCGGCAGTGCGGCCCATCGGACGCACGTCGGCCTCGGAAAATCGAATAGCCTGCCCGAGTTTAGTTACCAGCATAACTTCGTCGTTGCCACTCGAGGTGGCTACCCACTCGAGGGTGTCCCCGGATTTCAAGTTGATAGCCTTGAGGCCCGAGCGGCGAATATTTTCAAAGGCTTCACGGGGAGTCTTTTTCACCAGACCATTGCGGGTGGCCATAACTAGAAAGGTGCCCGCTTTGGCATTGGCTGGCAGCGCCCGCACGGCAGTTACTTTTTCTTCGGGACCAAGCTCTAGAAAGTTTTGCAGCGCCTGGCCCTTGGCTACCCGGCTGGTTTCGGGCACCTCGTAGGCGCGGATGGCAAACACTCGCCCCAAGTTGGTAAAGAAGAGTAGTTCTTTATGGGTCGTGGTGGCCAGAAAGATATCAACGACGTCGGCTTCTTTGGTTCTCATGCCTCGAACTCCTTTGCCGCCGCGACCCTGCACGTTATAGGTGGAGGTGGCCAGTCGTTTAATGTAGCCGCTGCGGGTGATGGTGATAATCGATGGTTCGTCCGGCACCAAGTCCTCCTGAGAAAATTCACCAATGGCCTTGGCGAAAACTCTGGTGCGTCGTTCGTCACCATACAGTTTCTTGATTTCTTGGTAGTCATGCTTGACGATGGCCAAAATTTTCTTAGGATCGCCAAGAATCTTTTCGAGCTTCTTAATCAGCTCTTTCTTCTCGGCAAGTTCCTCCTCCACCTTTTTGCGTTCGAGACCGGCTAAGGTCTGCAAACGCATTTCAAGGATGGCAGTGGCCTGGGCGTCAGACAGCGTGAAGGAGGTACGTAAGTTCTGATGAGCTTTTTCCTTGCTGGCACTCTTCTTGATCGTGGCGATGACTTCATTGATGTGATCAAGGGCTTGGTTGAGTCCGGTTAGGAGATGAGCTCGCTCCTCGGCCCGTTTGAGATTGAAGGTAGCCCGGCGCGTGACAACTTCCGTGCGATGAGTGGCGTGCTCGGTAAGTATTTCCTTGAGTGATAGGACTTTTGGCTGACGGCCCCGCTCAACTAGCGCCAACATGTTAATGTGAAAGGTCTTCTGTAAATCCGTGGTGGCGTAGAGACGATTCAGAACCTTTTTCGGGAAGGCATCCTTCTTGAGTTCAATAACAATTCGAATGCCGTCTTTGTCTGATTCGTCCCGAATATCTCGAATACCCTCAATTCGTTTGGCCTTAACCCCGTCAGCTATTTTTGTGATCAGTACTGACTTGTTAACCAGGTAGGGAATTTCTTTAACAATGATACGATGACCTTGTTCGCCTTCCTCGATCGAGGCGGTCGCCCTGGTCACAATACTGCCTTTGCCCGTGGCATAGGCCTGGGTGATCTCGCGACGGTCGTAAATTGATCCACCAGTAGGAAAATCAGGGCCTTTGACAAACTTTAGGAGGTCTTCGACGGTGGCGTCGGGATGCTCGATGAGATGGATAGCGGCATCACATACTTCGGTAAGATTGTGAGGAGGTATATTGGTTGCCATACCGACGGCAATACCGATAGTGCCGTTAACGAGAAGTTCTGGTAGGCGGGCGGGAAGAACAATAGGTTCCTGTCTGGTTCCATCGTAGTTATCTTTCCAATCAACTGTTTCCCTCTCAATGTCGATGAGCATTTCATCAGCCAAACGAGCTAGCTTGGTCTCGGTGTATCGCATGGCAGCTGGCGCGTCACCGTCGATGCTGCCCCAGTTTCCTTGTCCGGCAATGATTGGATAGCGTAGGGAAAACTCTTGTGTTAAACGTGCCAGGGCGTCATACACTGCGACATCGTTGTGGGGGTGGTATTTGCCAAGAACGTCACCGACAACGTGAGCTGACTTACGAAACCTGGACGTTGACCTGAGTCCTTGGTTCCACATTGAGTATAAAATTCGTCGGGCAACTGGTTTCAGACCATCTCGAACGTCAGGAAGTGCCCGCGAGACTATGACGCTCATCGCGTAGTCGAGATATGACCGTTCTATTTCCTCGCTAATTGGCTGCTCAATAAGCTCGCCCACATTGTTAGGGTCGATTGTTTTGCTTACTGGCTGGGTGTCTTTTGGCATTAAGCTGGTGTTGTACTGATGTGTCAGGTGCTAAGGTTGCGTGACCTTTTGAGATTGATCAAGAGTGATTATTTGGGGAGCTTGTTCTTGAGGTAAACACGTGCCTGTCTATTCCGGTTTCAACACTACGGTTTGCATGCCATCGGCGGAAAGCTGATTCGCTTTTATGTTGAGTTTGTCGATTGGTTCGACTGCGCTGATTCCCATTTCCTGGGAGAATGTTGCTAGCGGTTGTAGCTTTTCCTTCAGGTTCGGTAGGGAGAAATGCACGGGGATTAGTAATCGCGGTTCGACTTTTGTAATTAGTTTTAAGGCGCCGGTAGCATCGAAGCTCTGCCCTCCACCAACCGGCACCAGTAGAATGTCGATATCAAGGTCGTCAATTATGGAGAGCTCGTCTTCAGTCAACTGACGACCGAGGGCACCAACATTAAGGATGACCATTCCTTCAATCTGCCAGCGCTGGATGACATGCTCATTTCCATTGTCATCGTGCCAGCCAAATCCGTGTAGCGTTGAACGACTAAGCGAGAATTCGCCCGGAGTGTCAAGTAGAATTGGGTCGCCCTGAGTACTGGTGGTATTCGACATCTCATCATTGCTCGGGTTGGTGAGAGCGATGACATCTGCCTTGACTCGTGAGGGCTTGAGCCCGACCGCGGCAGTGAAGGGATCAAGAAGAATGCTTAGGTCTTTGGATTGTAGGCGGACAGTATATTGTCCGTCCCAGGTAATAATCATGTGATTGATACTACCTTGTATTTGTACGAGCGTGAATTCATTTACTGGTAAAGGTGTGATGGGGGTCTGCGGCCGGCGATGGGTAGGCGGGTCCCCAGCACAGTTGATTACTCAAATATAATGTGGCATGATCTTGGCTATATCAATATGGAGAGTAGTGATAATAAGACAGC